>NZ_JBAVFI010000109.1:0-28281 GCF_049588175.1 Mesobacillus sp. | reverse complement strand
CTGCAGCAAATAAAAACGATGATGGCCTCGAATCAGATTGATATTGATCCGAAGCAGCTGGAAAAATTGTATGCACCAGTCGATTTTGAAAAATCGGCTTTAGAAAAAGGTGCGAAAACAGAAGAGGAACTGAACCAGGCAAGAGGTCTTGTTTATGTCCTGCTGTTCATCATTTATTTTGCTGTAATCATGTATGCGAATATGATTGCAATGGAAGTTGCTACCGAAAAGTCATCCAGGGTGATGGAAATCCTTATTTCCAGTGTTTCGCCAATCAAGCAAATGTTCGCGAAGATTATAGGCATCGGTCTCTTAAGCTTAACTCAGTTGGCAGTTCTCCTGCTTGTTGGGTACTTTTCAATCAAGCAGAATCTCGAAACAATGGAAGGCGGCTTCTTTGATTTCTTTGGTTTTGGAAATGTTCCTGCCAGCACGATCGCATATGCCGTCATCTTTTTTATCCTAGGGTATTTCCTTTATGCTACGATGGCAGCATTCCTTGGATCCCTGGTCAGCCGAATTGAGGATGTTCAGCAAATGATCACGCCGATGACAATGCTTGTTGTTGCCGGTTTCATGATGGCTATGTTTGGATTGGGGCAGCCTGAGGCTCCGTTCATAAAATATACATCCTTCATACCGTTCTTCTCACCAATGCTTATGTTTCTGCGTGTAGGAATGCTGAATATCCCATTCTGGGAAGTTGCATTATCAATCGCGATCCTTGTCGCAACAATTATCTTCTTAGCCGTATTCGGCGCAAGGGTTTACCGGGGAGGAGTTCTCATGTATGGGAAATCCAATTCCTTTAAAGACATTAAAAAGGCTCTGCAGCTGACGAAAAATGAATAAGTAATAGAAATTCCGCGATTCCACGAATTGCGGAATTTCTATTTAGAAGGAACTTACATATAAATTGTTGAATTGAAACTAGTATATAAATGTAGGAGTGTGATTGAGATGAGGCAGATCATTGCCCTTGGCGGTGGGGGATTTTCGATGGAACCAGACAATCCCTTGTTGGATTTGTATATTTTAGCTCAAACAAAAAAACAAAATCCAAAAGTATGTTTTGTTCCAACAGCAAGCGGGGATTCTGAAAATTATATTTCGAGATTTTATAAATCCTTTGAGTCACATAATTGTGTACCATCCCATTTGTCATTATTCAGTCCGCCTTCACGGGATCTAGAAGACTATGTTATGGATAAGGATGTCATCTATGTTGGTGGCGGCAATACAAAAAACTTGATTGCTCTCTGGAAGGATTGGAGTCTTGACGCCATCCTCAAAAAAGCATGGCAGGACGGGATTGTGATGGCGGGAATTAGTGCGGGCTCGATCTGCTGGTTCGAAGCAGGAGTTACTGACTCCTTTGGTGAAGGGCTAGAGCCTCTAAAAAGCCTTGGATTCTTAAAAGGAAGCAATTGTCCTCACTATGATGGTGAGGCAGACCGTCGGCCAATCTACCAGCGACTCGTTTCTGCTGGCCAAATTCCCGGAGGGCTTGCAGCAGATGATGGAGCGGCCTTACATTTTATCGGCAGCGAGCTTCACAAGGCCGTAAGTTCAAGGCGAGAAGCGAAGGCTTATCAAGTCGATTTAATAGAGGGGAAACTGAGAGAAGAAGTATTGAATACAGAGTATCTCGGATAGAGTCCGGAGAAAGCTGCAGCCCGAATTAAAAGGAGCTGCAGCTTTTTTTCTAAACAAGGATATAAGAACGTGCATTCGTATTTTTAGAGTGTTAAAATAATAGAAGAAGATTGTTTTCGTATTTAGAATTGTTTTCGTATTTAGAATTGTTTTGCTTAGATATCTTGTTTAAGAATAGATAATAACGAGTACCCGCAGCGGAAATCAACACGCTGATTTTACATATCCAAACGAAAAATGGTATGGAAAGGAAATCTCATATGAAACAGGTCAAGTTTTTACATACTGCTGATCTTCATCTTGATAGTCCGATGGTTGGATTGAGGCATCTGCCAAAAGCCATTTTTCATCGGCTTCAGGAAAGTACTTTTAAAGCGCTAAAGAATATTACGGATGCTGCTATCAAACATGAGGTGGATTTTGTAGTGATAGCTGGCGATCTGTATGATGCTGAAGACAGAAGCATCCGCGCGCAGGCTGTATTAAGGAATGAGATGAACAGACTGGCGGAAAAAGGGATAAGAGTATATGCCATCCATGGAAACCATGATCATCTTGGGGGCAATTCGGTTGAAATTGAATTTCCTGATAATGTTTTCTTTTTTAAAGACAAGCTTTCAATGGAGTCATTTAGTAATAAGGATGGCACGCGGGTCCATTTGTATGGCTTCAGTTATCCTGAACGGCATGTCATGGAGAGATGGATCGAGAAGTATGAGAGGATTGCTGGTGCGGATTTTCATATCGGATTGCTGCACGGCCACAATGATGGCGCAAGTGAGCATGGAAATTACGCTCCTTTCCGCTTAGCGGAACTTTTGGACAAGGGCTACGATTACTGGGCACTCGGACATATCCATAAAAGAGCAATATTATCTGAACATCCTCATGTTGTGTATCCTGGTAATCCGCAAGGACGAAACAGAAAAGAACAGGGAGACAAAGGTGCATATATAGTCAGCCTGACTGAAAGCGGTTCAGAAGTATTCTTTGTTGAAACGGCTGACGTCATATGGGAAGAAATCATGATAGATGGAAAGTATGCGGAAAGCTTCAATGATGTTTATCAGCTATGTCTTTCTTCACTGGATGAAAAAAGAAAAGAAGGGAAAGGTGTGCTCCTGGCAATCCACATTGATCATCTTGATTCTGGTTTGACGGAAGTGAAAGAAAAGATCGATAGTGGCGAACTCCTCGAACTTTTACAGGATGAAGAAAATGAGGAGGAATCCTTTGTCTGGGTCCACAGGCTAGCCTATAAAGAACAGATCGCTGCCAATCGCGGTGAGCTTATTAAGCAAAGCGATTTTTACCAGGATCTGTTCGATACGATTGAAAAGTATGAGGACATGAGTGATGCGCTATCTCCTTTATTCCAGCACAGCCAGGCAAGAAGACATCTTTCAGGACTGGAAGAGAGTGAAAAGGATCAGCTTGTGCTGGATGCAGAAAAAATTCTGCTTCAATTGCTGATGAAGAAGTAAGGGGAGGAGGAAGCGAGATGGTAATCATCGATTTACATATCTATGGGTATGGCAAGCTGGAAAATTATCAAATTACCTCAATGGATCGATTTCATGTATTCTATGGCGAAAATGAAGCAGGCAAGTCCACAATTATGTCATTTATCCATAGTATCCTTTTTGGCTTTCCGGCCAGACAAAGTACTGAATTGCGCTATGAACCAAAAAATCATTCCAAATACGGCGGCAAAATAAAAGCCTTTTTTCCTGGCAAGGGTATTGCAGTAATTGAGAGAGTAAAGGGCAGAGCGGCTGGTGATGTTACAGTGTCGCTCGAGGATGGAACGGTCGGCGGTGAAGAGCTGCTGAAAGATTTGATGCAAAGAATGGATAAAAGCATCTACCAAGCAATCTTTTCTTTCAATGTCCATGGACTGCAAAATATCCAGGCTATGAAGGGAGAAGAACTTGGGAAGTATTTATTTTCCGCAGGGACTCTAGGTACAGACAAGCTGTTTAATGCTGAAACCGCATTGCTTAAGGAGATGGAGATACGCTTTAAACCCAGTGGTAAAAAACCTTTAATGAACGAAAAGCTGAAAGAGCTAAAGGAAGTGCAGTCAGCCTTGAAACAGGCTGAATATCAGAATGAGCGCTATTCTGAGTTATTAAGCGAGAAAGAAGCGATTGAAAGTAAAATAGCTCAGCTTGAGACAGAAATAAAAGAATGCGAGCTAAGAAACGCTAAGCTAAAAGAATACAAACGGAATGAGCAAATGGTGATCGAGGAAGCTGCTTTGCAAAGAAAGCTTGAAGAGTATGGACCAGTTTATTTCCCGCAGGACGGGCTGCTCCGCTTCGAGAAGATTGATCAGCAGCTTAAGCCAGTTCAGGCAAGAATGTTATGGATTAAGGAAAAGATGATGACTCTTATGAATGAAGCAGAGTCATCAAAACCTGATTCAGAATTACTTGAACAGGAAGCCGAGATTGAATCCATACTTGAACGTCTGCCTTTGCTTGATCAGTTAAAGCAGGAAAAACGGCTCCATGAATGGAAGATTGAGGAGCTTACCGAAGAAATCAGCCAAATAAATGATAATTTACACACTGATTTCAATGAAGACACGATCCAACGAATAAATACAAGTGTTTTTATAAAAGAAGAATCCGAGAACATCCAGCGAAGCCAGCAAAGATTATCAGACAAAAGGCTGGAGCTTGAATCTGGGTTTGATGAAGAAAAAACAGCGCTCGTTGAATTGGAGGGTACTCTTTCAGCGGTGGAGAAGGAACTGCTGCCAGAAGCGAAGAGAGTTCAGCTAACGGAAGATTTGGCTGTCCTCGAGAACAAACAGCAGATTCAGCTTGAATTAAGTCAGGTTAAAGATCAGATACTGGCCCATAAAGACAGGGTGAAAAAAGAAGAAATCAGGAGGACGAGCCAAAAGAAAAAAGATCTCTACCAGTTTCTGATGTTTGGTTCTATTTTTATCATCTTATTGTTCTGGGGAGCCATCAACAGCCAATGGCTGCTGTCAGCAGCTGGAATCGCTGGATTGTTAATCCTGCTTGTCATTCATTTCAAACCTGAGGCCCACAAGGTCAAAGCATCTGGAGATGAAATTCTTACCGAGCTTTTACACCGAGAGCGAACTTTGACAGAGATGCTGAACAAGCAGCCTGATGGTCATCTTTTTTCTATAAAAAGCCAGCTTCTTAAGGATGAGGAACTGAGACACCGCCACCGTGAATTGCTCGTAAAGATCGAGCAGCAGCAAATAAGGTATGAAAAAGTCATCGAGCAATTTGAAAGATGGGAAAGGGAAGAAGCTGAATTCAAATTTAAAAAAGCAGCATTAATCGAACAGCTCGGATTAAGTTCAGCCTCCGGACATGGGAAGTTATTCGATGCATATCAATTAATCGAAAAGCAAAAACAAAATTTCCGTGAAAGAAAGAGAACAGAGGAAAAGCTGCAATCTATATCAGGGACATTAGAGGAGTTTGACAAAGCCCTTAAAATATTGGGAGGACGATTCCTACAGAGTGCTAATCTGTCGACTGTCGAGACGGCCGCTTTAATGAAAAAGAAATTGCGCGAAGCCATCGACCTAAAAGCAAAATATCATGAAATGATCGTGAAATTGGATGAGCTTGAAGAGGAATTTGCTGTCCTTGAAAAGGATCAGCAGATACTTACAGAGGAGAAGCTGAGTTTATTTGGTCAGGCTAAAGCAGATGATGAGGATGAATTCCGCATTCAGGCTGAAAAGCATGAACAAATGAAAAGTTGGTCAGTAAGACTGGCAGATTTGAATCACCAGCTGGAAGTGTCTGGCATAACTTCTCTAGATAGGAAACAGATATTAACTGGTCATGCACTTGAGGACCAGATTAATGAAAATGTTCAGCTCACTGAACAGCGCAAGAAAGAGCTATCCTCTCAATTTGACAGTCTTGCCAATGTCAAACATAGTATGAATGTACTGGAGGAAGGCGGACTTTACAGTGAATTGCTACATAAATACAAACAGATGAAGTATGATTTTGTAGAGGATGCAAAAGAATGGGCAAAGTATGCGATTGCGAGGGATTTGCTTTCTAAAACAATAAATCGCTATAAAGACGAGCGGATGCCGAGGATGCTGGCTCAGGCTGAAAGCTTCCTTTCTGTTTTGACAGATGGAAGCTATGTGAGGATCATTCCTCAGTTATCAGGGAGCGGTTTTTTAATTGAGAGAAATGACCATGTTCTTTTTGAAGCGAATGAACTTAGCCAAGCGACTGCAGAACAAGTTTATGTATCAATCAGGCTTGCCCTGGCCTCAGTCCATTATGACCGCTATCCTTTTCCGATTATAATTGACGACAGCTTTGTTAATTTCGATCACAACAGAACCGAGCGTATTATCGGGTTACTTAGAGAAATGCCAAATAATCAAATCCTGCTGTTTACCTGCCATCGACACTTGCTTGAATATTTTAATGAAGATGAGATTCTGAATCTGGAAGAAAAAAGCACGAACATAGTTTAGAAATGCCATGTTTTGAGTATCAGAGACTATAGACTCTGTATGTTATACTGTTGCAGAGAGGAGAGGTCGGTTAGAGATGAATAAAGGTATTTTAAATCATGAAACAGGTGACCAAGTAGAGTTGTTTTTGCTCATAAAGCATTCATCAAAGGGAATTGCCAGCAATGGAAAACCCTTTTTGACACTCATCCTGCAGGATCAGAGCGGGGAGATCGAAGCAAAGCTTTGGGATGTGTCCGAAGGAGATGAAGGCATCTACGCCGCCGAAAATATAGTGAAAGTATTAGGGGATATCCAGAATTACCGAGGCCGTAACCAATTGAAAATAAGGCAAATCCGGCCTGCTTCTGCAGCTGACTCGGTTAAACTTTCTGATTTTCTTGAAACAGCCCCTATCAGCCAGGATGAAATGTCCAGTAAGCTTACACAATATATTTTTGACATGAAAAATCCCAATATCCAGCGCATCACAAGACATTTATTAAAAAAGCATCATCAAGCATTCATGGAATACCCTGCTGCTACTAAAAACCACCATGAATTCGTTTCGGGTCTTGCTTACCATGTAGTCTCTATGCTTGATCTGGCTAAATCGATAGCGTCCCTGTATCCAAGTCTTGATCAAGATCTTTTATATGCTGGAGTCATCCTTCATGATCTTGGAAAAGTTTTCGAGCTTTCGGGGCCGATATCAACAACTTATACTGTGGAAGGAAATCTGCTTGGGCATATTTCCATCATGGTCAATGAGATAGGCAAAGCCGCTGACGAGTTAGGAATTGCTGGAGAAGAAGTTGTGATCCTTCAGCATATGGTTTTATCCCATCACGGCAAAGCCGAGTGGGGAAGCCCGAAGCCACCGCTGATCAAAGAAGCAGAAATTCTGCATTATATTGATAACCTGGATGCAAAAATGAACATGCTTGACCGTGCACTTGCACGAGTAAAGCCTGGAGAATTTTCAGAAAGAGTATTCGCACTCGATAATCGTTCATTTTACAAGCCAGTGTTCCATAAATAAGCAAACCAAAAGAGCCTTCCATTGGAATGGCTTTTTTTGTAGGATATATCAGATCGTTTAAATTTTTTCTTGAATTGGCATATTTATTAACCTGATACATATTTATACAGTAAGAGTCAATTTGGACAACCTGTAAACAATGGAGGGTATAAAAATGTCAATTCCAATCTGGGTAATAGCGGTCGCAGCAGGTATTGTATTCAGTGCTTTTATGGCGGTGAAAACAGGGAAGGAAGAAAGGGAAATAGAATTGGAAAGCATTGAACGTGAAGGCGAGCTTTATATGAAGAGGCTTGAACAAGAAAGAGAACAGCGAGAAAATTCGCTTGAAGCATAAAAGAAGGCTGGCTCCATATTTGGAGCCAGCCTTCTTTTTAATTAAACAAATATGACGATCTGGCTTTACGTTATTGCTGAGTTGGTGCTTCTGGGAATTCAGCAGCGCCTTTAAGGTCCTTGTCCTTAATTTCAACATCAGCAGCTTTGAGTTCACGCTTCATGACTTCTTGGATTTTATTAGCGTCTACTTGTGCAAGCTTAAGATCATTTTCCAATTTGTCCTTCATTTTATCGTACGATTCTTTTTCTTTCTTCTCTGTTACTTTGATAATGTGGAAGCCAAATTGTGATTTTACAGGTTCGCTGATTTTGCCAGCTTCAAGTTTGTAAGCTGCTTCTTCGAATGCAGGGTCCATTTTTCCAGGACCGAAGAATCCAAGGTCACCGCCGTTAGCAGCAGAACCAGGATCTTGGGAATATTCTTTAGCAAGATCTTCAAACTTCGCTCCGCCATCAAGCTTTTTCTTTACTTCCTGTGCAGTCTTTTCATCTTTAACTAATATGTGGCTTGCTTTGATTTCAGGTTTGTAGTTTTCATAACTCTTTTTTACATCTTCTTCAGAAACTTTTACATCTTTAAGTGCAGCTTTCTCCATAAGCATTTGGTCTTTAAGGACTTTCTTTAATTCATTCTCATCTTTAAGCTGATTCTGCTGAAGAACTAATTCAAAGTTGTCTCCAAGCTCTTTTTTCAACTCAGCAACCTTTGCGTCTACCTCTTTGTCAGTGACTTTATAGTTCTTAGCCAGGACTTTTTGGAACAACAACTCCTGTAGTGCCTGCTCTCCGTACTTATCCTTCATTGATTCATAAAGCTCATCTTTTGTAATATTTCCAGCTTTTGTTTCAACGAGTACTTCAGAAGAACTGTCATTATCGCCGCTGCATGCGCTTAATCCAATTACTCCGGCTGCAACCGTGAGGGAAAGTAACAATTTTTTCATGGTGAACAACTCCTAAACAGAAATTTCTAGTGCGTTTTTCTTAATCACAAATTCTACTATAACATAATTTCATTTTTCTACAAAAAATATCTCCCAGATTTTTTGTAATGCGTCCAGCAAGATGGGCAAAC
Source organism: Mesobacillus sp. (assembly GCF_049588175.1). Taxonomy (GTDB): domain Bacteria; phylum Bacillota; class Bacilli; order Bacillales; family Cytobacillaceae; genus Mesobacillus. Next base: position 19,689 of record NZ_JBAVFI010000109.1, on the reverse strand, counting down.
ATCCAGACCATCTCCGCGCTTGTGCATAGGATGTAGGGAAGAGAAATAAAGGAGGTAATTTATTATGGGCCAGTGTAATTCGGGATTTGCATTAATCGTTGTCTTGTTCATTTTGCTGATTATCGTAGGTGCTTCTTTCTGTTAATCAACAAAATGCTTAAAAAGCGGGATTACTGCCTAAGCGGAAATGAACTTCGTGAATAAGATATTCTAGACACTTTGGAAGGAGGTGTTAATATGGGTGCAGGTCACGGTAGCGGTTTCGCATTAATTGTCGTGTTATTCATTCTGTTAATCATTGTGGGTGCGGCTTGTTTTTGCTAACAGAATACGGGGGAGAGTCGACCCTCATATTTTGAAAAGCTAAGTTTTTACCCCAGGTTTGTAAGGAGGAAGGAGGAATCCCTATGTCAGGAGGACACAGTAACTTTGGCAGCGGCTTCGCACTAGTTGTTGTCTTGTTCATTCTTTTGATTATCATCGGTTGCTCTTGGCTGTAAGCTTGATGCAATCTTATAACATAATGTGGGCTGGCACTCGGTAACGAATCCCAGCCTAAAATAAAAAGCGGTGAGGGCAGCCTCACCGCTTAATTTATGTTGTCACGCATACAAAACTTCAATAAAAGAAGAAATTAGCAAGATTGTAACTAAAATATTGATCGTCCTGAAAATTTTAGCATGTTTGTCTTCTGGAATTTCCTTTTGGATACAGAGGGAGTCGGTTAGTTTATTAATAAAGAAAAGGATGAGAAAAGCAAAAAGAACAAACACGAATAAAATGGAGATCATCGAAGAATCCCTCCTTATCAATCTTTTTATCTTAAATACAATAACAAATATTTTAAGAAAAAGATAGTTTTTTATCATGCTTGATTTAGCAAATTCAAATTCCCTCAAATCGCCTTCTTGTAATTGCAGCAGCAGGTGCACTCGGGTAGTATAATGTTAAAAGAGGATTGAAGGGGAAGACAAAATGGATTATGGAAAAATAATAGAAAAGATTAATATGCTCGAATTTCATCAAAAATTGCTTTTGAAAATGGTAAAAGGCTCAAATGAACATTTTTATTCACTGATTATTGAAAGGGGGTTAACCCAGCAGGAAGTAGCAAGTATTCTTGAGACTTGTGAGAAAATGAGCATGCACATGGAAGAACAAAAAGCGGAGGGTTTTATGTATTTTCATCCGCTTTATAAGAAGTTTTCAACTGTTGTCCAGCCGAAACTGCAGCCAGAGGAAGTAATCAAAGCTTGTGAGTCACAGGGGTTATTCCTTCCTCTTATGACGGAGTTAAGAAAGTATATTGAAAATTAAGCGTACTCCTTTTCGGCTGGATCTATTTTCTTTAGAGTGCCGTCTGCATCGGTGAATTTGCTGTCTATATTTGAAAAAGACTTTTCGAAGATTTCCATAAAATCATCTCCGTAGATATTTCGGACAATTGCCATGATTTCAATGATATCCGGAAATTTCCCGTAGAGCTCTTTCAAAGGCATTGCGCCTGAAAAGACAGCGTTTTTATCTGGATCATAGTTTTCCATTAAGGCCAGTAAAATAGCTTCTCCCTGTTCTGTTAGTTGAATGTAAGTATTCCTCTTGTCGCTTTCCTTCTTTGAGAACTTTAAGTATCCCCGCTCCTCAAGCTTTTTCGAGAAATTGAAGGCTGTAGAAACATGCATGACCCCGAATTTTGCAACATCTGAAATTGATGCTCCATTCAAGTGATAAGCAATCCATAATATATGGTGCTCATTAATATTCAGGTCGAATGGTTTGATCCATTGCTGCCAATCTTTCTCAACCGATTTCCAAAGCGCTTTGCTTAACTGTGCAACTCTCTGGCTAAACATCATTGCTTCTTTCATTGAATAGTTTTTATCTGCCATTCTCAAATTCACCTACTTTATTATTCTTTCTATTTTCATTATGCCAATAAAACAAAAATTAATAAAGATATAAATTTACAAAATTTTTTGAATTTGTTAAATTCCATCTAAAGGCGGGTTGTTTTAGGGGAATTTTTTATTTGTCATAATAAAAACGCCATTTGCATAATATATCTTTCTGTATGGAAAAGGAAAATCCTTCCCAGTTGTAAAAAATAATAAATTGGGAAGGATTTTCAGGATTTATTTTGGATTTGAAGCAGCTAGTTCTGTTTCAAGTTCCTTGATTGTTTCTTCAAGCTCCTTGATATCTTTCTGAAGCTCATTTTTATTAGATTCGGTATGAAGCTGCCATTTATAGATAGCAGTTTTTACATCTGTAACGAAGGATTGGATAACAGATTTTCCTTCCTTCGATGCGAAGGCGACTGAATTCTTTAACTCAAGAGCGGCTTCCTTCACATCTTTAATTGAGCCGATAAATTCATCTTTGTTAGCCTTAAGGATTCCCCTTGTTTGATATCCGGGATTTGGGGCTGTAAGAAGGGTAGCTACTCCGGCTGCAACTCCTCCAACCAAGATTCCCATTAATAACGATTTTGTATTCATTTATTCCACCTCTTCATTCTTTCTGTATATGTTCTTCAAAAGGAGGGAGATTCCTTTTTTCTTCTCTTCTTGTTTATTTAATTTCCTAATATTCATCAATTAAACCGTTTTGTGCCTCATAGTCTTAAATTAACAGGCATAAAGATAATTAAGGGAATGCTGTTCAGAGAAAGGAGAGGGGGGAATGGGAATTTTTATAAGCGTGTTATTTCTCGTCAGCTTTGCGATGTTTGCCGGGGCAGTCCATAATCTCCTTGCTTTAAATAAACCAGGAATGTATCCTCCAAAGGTGGTCCTTCGAAAGAAAGCTGGTTCACTTGCAGGAGGAGGGACAATCTTTTTACTGATAGGGATTATCTTTTATTCATTCCACTAGATCGTTAATCTGTGCTTTTTCATTTGTATTGAATTCTTCGTTGAAGAACCATTATCGTAAAGCAATGGGGAAGGTATCTTAATAAATAATTTATGCTAAAACTGCCTTCTGATAACGGTAAATAAATAAAGCCCCTGTTCTATAGGGAACAGGGGCTTTTCATATTAATTTACTTCTGCAAGTTTAGCTCTCTTGAAAATGCTTGTGGCAACTGGATAAAGGATTGCCATGAATACTGTATTGAATGCTGCTGCTGGAAGCACTACCGCTGCAAATAATGCGGTGAATGGTCCAGGAAGTCCAACTAGAAAGTAGGCTGAACCAAGGAAAACGATTCCTGATACAATGGTACCTACAGCTGTTAAGGCAGCTACAGTATAAATAGAAGATTGATAACGTTTCATCAACAGCAGGATTCCGAAAAAGACAAACGCTGTTACAGGTTTATCGATAATGTTTGGAACCATGCCCCCAGGGAAAGTAGTTGTCAATCCAGAAATAAGTCCAGTCACAGCTCCAACTAATAAAACACTCTTCTTGTCAGGAAATAAGATAATTCCCAGGAACATCATGGTGAGCATCATATCCGGCTTCATTCCGAGGAAAAAACCAGGCACAACCGCGTGCAAAACTGCCCCCATCCCCACTAAAAGTGACAATGCTACAAGATTCTTCGTATTCAATTCTCATCTCTCCTCTGCTATTCTAGCTAACTAGTACTTCTCCTGCAGTGCTCTCGTGCCTGCAGCAAAAAGCTTGTTACAATTATAACACATAAGCAAATACAGTAAAGAAAAAAGTTATTTACCCCTTTAAAGCGCTGGGGGTCAGACCCCCGGTGAGGTAATGCGTTAATGTGGCATAAACTGTCGATTTGCTAATTTCTTTGTCTGAAGCTTTTCATGAAGTTTGCTAATTTTTCTACATGTTCGAATGGGACAGCATTATAAATCGATGCACGGAAGCCGCCTACAGACCGGTGTCCGGCCAAGCCAATAAATCCTGTTTCAGCCGCTTCATGCAGAAAGGAAGCAGTTAAATCGTCGTTTTCTAAAGTGAACGTGACATTCATAAGAGAACGGCTGTCTTTTTCAGCATGCCCTTGATAAAATCCAGCACTATTATCTATGGCATCGTATAATAGTCCAGCTTTCTTCTTGTTCAGCTTTTCAAGCTCGGTCACTCCTCCTAAAGATTCCACCCATTCAAGGACTAGCATCAGGAAGTAAACCGATAAAGTAGGCGGAGTGTTGTAAAGTGACTTTGAAGCAGCGTGGACCTGATAATTTAGCATCGAAGGCAGGCTTTTGCTTGAACGCTTCAGCAGTTCTTTATGGATAATGACAACGGTGACACCGGAGGGACCAAGATTTTTCTGAGCTCCTGCATAAATCAGCCCATAGGAAGAAATAGTCAGTGGCCTGCTTAGGATATCACTGGACATATCCGCGATAAGCGGTACTGACAAACCGTCAGGAATGGAATGCCACTGTGTTCCAAAGATTGTATTGTTCGTAGTAATGTGCAAATAAGCAGCATCGTCTTTTAAGTTGATTTCGTTCATATTGGGGATTGATTTGTAGCTGTTTTCCTTTGAAGAGGCTGCCACTTCAGCTTTTCCAATTTTCAGTGCTTCTTCCAAAGCTTTTTCTGACCATGTTCCCGTAAGGACATAGTCCGCCGTACTTCCGCTTTCAAGAAGGTTCATAGGAATCATGGAAAACTGCAGGCTGGCACCTCCCTGTAAAAAAAGGATTTCATATTCAGCAGGAATGTCTAAAAGCTTGCTAAGCAATTTTTTAGTGCGGTCATTGATCTCTTCAAATTCTTTGCTGCGGTGGCTTAATTCCATGACTGCCATGCCGCTTCCTTGGTAATTCATCATCTCTTTTTCTGCTTTAGCCAATACAGCTTCAGGCAATGCTGCAGGTCCAGCATTAAAGTTAAATGCTCGTTTCAACTTAATCCCCCCAAAAATTAAAATACGGTACCTCACTAAAGAGTTAAAGTTATACTCATGCTACCAGAAATAGATTCGGATTTCTAATGTTTTCAGAAAAATTAAAATAAAATATGTTACTGATGTTTTTGGAGGCTAATGCAACAAGAAATTGGCTAGCTGCTGAGGGGAAATGAGCAACACGAGTACTACAAAAAAAAACTTCCGCAAAGCGGAAGTTTAGATTTTGCTGTTGATTTCAGCAGCGATTTTCTTGTAATCGTCAGACGTGTAGTCTTCCTGGTGAGTCTTCCAGACAGCCCCAAAACCATCGCCTTTTCCATAGCGTGGAATCAAATGCATGTGGAAGTGAAAGACAGATTGGCCCGCAGCTTCACCATTGTTTTGCAGTACATTCAATCCGATTGGATCATAAGCAGCTTTGATGGCGTTTGCTACTTTGGGTACGGCAGAGAATACATTTGCAGCAATTTCATCTGTTAAGTCAAATACGTTTTCTTTATGTACTTTAGGAATGACTAGCGTATGTCCCTTTGTTACTTGACTGATATCAAGGAAGGCGAGTACATTTTCATCCTCATATACCTTTGCCGAAGGAATTTCTCCATTGATAATTTTGCAAAAAATACAATCACTCATCCAATTCACCCTTCCTACATAATAAACGGATTCCAAGCTCGAGCACTTAGCCACTTATTTTATTCCAAACGAGCAAGCGGCTTATCAAGGTTCTCAAGTTTTCGGTCATGTTTCTGATATTTTATCATGTTTTGCCAATGAATTTAAAGAAATAAGAAGGACAGGATCCGCATGGAATCCTGTCCCTGAAGGGGAACTAACTACTGTTCATTTACGTTCTCAGCAGGCATACCTTTGATAAACACCTCATTTTAAATTCATTTGAATTTAGATAAATGATGGGTTATTCGATACCTGGTTCAATCGGACCATCCCCTGTCTGCTTTAATAGGTTTCACAACTTATAAAGCGGAGAAGTGATCTGCGACACACACCTCATTTCAAAATGTGGAGTGATGTTACTGAACGGCTGGGTTAACATTTACGTAGCGCAATGCAACCATCCCCTTATTTGAACGTTGAAATCAGTGTGTTTTATAAATCGAACAATATGTCTTTTACAGACACCTCATTTCGATTGATTACTTGTTGCCCCTTCAAAGATTATGATGCCCGGATAAACAGGGAATATACAAAAAAAGTTTTAAGAAATGTTGCAGGTTTTCCTAAACCTTTTGGATTTGTTAATATAAATGTACAGGAAATACGATTGGAAGGGCGTTTGCGATGTCATTATTGGAAATCAATCAGGTAACCGGGGGATATACACGGAATCCGGTTTTAAAAAATGTAAGCTTTAAGGTGAATCCAAACGAAATTGTCGGATTGATCGGACTTAATGGTGCTGGAAAAAGTACTACGATAAAACATGTTATTGGTCTTATGGAGCCTCACCAGGGAGACATTAAGATAAATGGAAAAACCTTCATTGAAAATCGGGAAGAATACAGAAGACAATTCACGTTTGTACCAGAAACGCCGATTCTTTACGATGAGTTAACTTTAGAAGAACATCTTAAAATGACAGCTATGGCATACGGTCTTGAGGAAAAAGTATACAAACAACGAATCGAAGCACTTTTAAAGGAATTCAGAATGAGCAAGAGGCTTAAATGGTTTCCTGCTCATTTCTCAAAAGGCATGAAACAAAAGGTGATGATCATGTGCGCATTCCTTGTTCAGCCATCTCTTTATATTGTTGATGAACCTTTTGTAGGCCTCGACCCGCTCGGAATTCAGTCTTTACTTGATTTAATGAATCAAATGAAGGAAAGCGGTGCAGGCATTTTGATGTCCACCCACATTCTGGCAACTGCCGAAAGATATTGTGACCGTTTTGTCATTCTCCATAATGGAGAGGTTAGGGCATTGGGAACACTCGATGAGCTGCGCGGCCAATTTTCCATGCCTGGTGCCACATTGGACGACTTGTATATCCAGCTGACTAAGGAAGAAGACTATGTTTAATCCGCAGACCTTATGGAAGGAACGCTTTAGCTCCTTCACAAAAGAAACGGGAAGTTATCTACGGTATATTTTTAATGGACACCTTGTAGTGGTCCTTCTGTTTCTGATGGGATCGGCAGCCTTTTATTATCAAGAGTGGATTAAGTCGCTCGGGCCAGACTTTCCGGCAGCTTGGATCATGGCACTTGTGCTTGCTGGCGTGCTCACTTACAGTCCAATCCAGACATTTTTAACAGAGGCAGATAAAATTTTCTTGCTGCCGCTAGAAACCCGGCTTGCGGATTATTTTAAAAAATCGATCGGCTTTAGCCTTAGTTTACAGTCATATCTATTGCTGATTGTTCTGGCAGTACTCATGCCGCTGCATGTGAAGGTTCATGGAGCTGATTTCAAATCCTTTTTCATTCTGCTAGTCGCACTTGTACTTCTAAAATGGATCAATTTACTGATTCGCTGGAGAGTTCAATATAATATTGAGACAAGCGTGAAAATCGCTGATAGCCTGGTACGCTTCTGTATCAATGCTGTTCTCTTGTACTTCATCTTTTCGGGTGCCCAGCTGATTTTTGCCGCCATTCCTGCCATTATGCTGCTTCTGCTTTATGTTTATTACAAAAAACAGACTAACAACAAGGGTCTGAAGTGGGAACAGCTGATAGAAGATGAAGAGAGACGGATGAATTCCTTTTACCGTATTGCGAATTTATTTACCGATGTCCCTAAACTGAGGGACCGTACCAAAAGACGTAGATGGCTAGACTGGTTGTTCAAGACAAATCCATATCGACAGGACTTGACCTTCAGCCATCTTTATTTAAGGACCTTTGTAAGGGCTGGGGATTATTTTGGTTTGCTCGTTCGGCTGACTGCGATTGGCGGGGCGGCACTTTACTTTTTCACATACGGACCGGGTCAAATATTAATTGCCACCCTATTCCTATACTTAACAGGCTTTCAGCTTCTGCCATTATGGGGTCATCATCAAAATAAGCTATGGATTAATTTGTATCCAGTACCGGAAGCAGCTAGAAAAAAATCATATACCAGTTTGTTGATGAAGATCATGATTTTTCAATCTGCCGTTTTTGCAGGAATTGTTCTGTTGAAAGGTGAATGGCTGTTTGGAGCTTTAATATTGGCTGCTGGTATTGCTTTTTCAGTATTCTTTGCTTATGTCTACATTCAAAGTAAGCTGCTTAAGGCTTAGCGTGTATGGTTCATTTTATAAATTTCTGTAAAATTTTAATGAGTAATATGCGATAAAATACTAATTCAAAATCCATTTCATTCATGCATCTGCACTTATGAAATGGATTTTTTTTGAAACTAATTATTGTTTCAGGCGTAGAAACAACAAGGGGTGAAAAACGTTGAATGAATATGAGCTGAAGGTGTACGAAGATGTGCTCGAGTGGAAAAGGAAATTTAATAAACGCTCAGGATTTTTAGCACGTGCTTCAAAGAAAGCACAGACCAAAGTCAACCAGCTAATTCCCGAAAAAGTCCATCACATTCTCACAGAGAGCATTAAAAATATGGTTAAAGCGACGCTTGCTGGCTCAAACTTTACGACTAAAAAACAACAGGGTGCAGGGCTGACACTGGCAGAAAAGGATGGGCTTCTACAGAAAAAACTGGCTGGATTTCGGAAAACGGCTGCTGTTGAAGGGGCAGGTACGGGTGCTGGAGGCTTTTTGCTAGGAATGGCGGACTTCCCGCTGCTTCTATCGATAAAAATGAAATTTTTATTTGATGCGGCATCTATATATGGCTTTGATCCATCAAAATATGAAGAAAGGCTGTTCATTCTCTATGTCTTCCAGCTAGCCTTCTCAAGTGATGAAAAACGGAAGGAAACACTCGAAATGATTGAAAACTGGGAGGAAAAGAAAGTCCAGCTGGTGGAAATCGATTGGCAGGAGTTCCAGCAAGAGTACAGAGATTATATTGATTTCGTAAAAATGCTGCAAATGATGCCTGGCATCGGGGCTGTAGTAGGTGCCTATGCCAATTATAATCTTCTCGATCAACTAGGTGAAACCGCGATGAATGCATATCGATTGAGGATATTAAAAACACCCCCGCAGAATTAACCTGCAGGGGTGTTTACATTTATGCCAAGGTTTCATGCTTTTCCTGGCGAGCCTTTTCATATGATTGATAGTGAAGGGCAGCAGAGCATAATGTCTTCGCTGCAATCACCATAGCTTTTTCATCAAAATCAAACATTGGATGATGATGAGGGTAGGCCTCATCTGTTTGCGGTTTTGCTCCGGTGAAGAAGAAGGTGCCCTTCACATGCTGTAAATAATAGGCAAAGTCCTCGCCGCCCATTTGCGGTTCTGTTTCTTCTATTTTCTTCACCTCAGGCACCTTTGAAGCACAATCAATCAGGAATTCAGTTTCCGCAGCATGGTTTACAACGGGAGGGTAACCTCTGTGGAAGACGTAATCATAGGAACAGTCCATTGCGAGGCACGTTCCGTTGATAATTTTTTCTATTTCAGTCGCGATGAATTCTCTCGTTCTTTCATTAAAACTTCTTACTGTACCAATTAACTTTGCTTTATCGGCAATCACGTTAAAAGCATTGTCAGCCATGAAGGAGCCCACGCTTACGACTGCAGAATCAACAGGATTTACTCGTCTGCTCACGATTTGCTGAAGATTCGTCACCAGTTGAGAACCTGCAAGAATGGCATCTTTCGTTTTATGCGGCTGGGCACCATGTCCGCCTTTGCCCTGGATCGCGATTTCAAATCGGTCAGCTGCAGCCATGATCGGCCCAATTCGGTATTGAATTGTTCCAGTCGTTTCGGTAGCCCATAAATGTGTACCAAATATAACATCTACACCTTCCAGGCAGCCATCCTCAATCATTGAAATAGCCCCTCCAGGAGCATATTCCTCAGCATGCTGATGAATCATTACATATGTACCATGCAGGTTTTCCCTGGACTCGTGCAGAACCTTGGCTAGCACCAATAAGGCGGCCGTATGTCCATCATGGCCGCATGCATGCATCACACCTGGAACCAGTGACTTGTATGGGACATCCTTTTCGTCTTGAATTGGCAATGCATCAAAGTCAGCTCTTAGTGCTACAGTTTTCCCGGGCTTTGAGCCATGAATTTTAGCAACGACTCCATTGCCTCCGACATTTCCGCGTACTTCAACGCCTAGTTTTTCGTAGTAAGATTGAATATAGTTTGCTGTGTTCACTTCCTGAAAAGACAATTCAGGATGCTGGTGCATAAAGCGGCGGATTTCCACCATTTCAGGATATAAATTCTCAATTTGGTTAAATAACTGATCCTGCACTTGATCCCTCTCCTCTTCGCGAAAAAGTAATTTGATAATTTAAATAATTATAGCATTTATATAATCATAATATAAAGCCATTCTCTCGTTCAGCCAAAAGAAGCTTCCAGATTGGAAGCTTCATATATAAACAGAGTCATGTGACTCCAGTGTTTTAAATGAGGAACATCGCAAAAATGGTGGTGACAATTAGGCCAATGGTAACCGGGATCAGGTTCCTTCTGGCTAATTCAAATGGATCGACCCCGCAAATAGCGGCTGCAGGAATCAGGGCCCATGGAACGAGTGTGCCGCCGCCAACCCAAATGGCAGCAATCTGGCCTAGAGCTGTCAAAGTCGCAGCTCCTGCACCTATTGCAGTCGAGAAAATGGATGCAACAGATCCGGCGAGTGAAATCCCTGAAAAACCAGATCCATCAAGTCCTGTGATGGCTCCAACAGCAGTTAGTGTAACTGCTCCTACTTCGGCGTTCAATGGAACTATGTGAGCTAAAGCAACCCCAAGATCATTAACAATACCTTGCGAAGTTTTAGGGAGAAATTCTCCAATGATTTTGGTGAATCCGGAATCACCAAGATAGAAGAATGCAGCAATCGGGATGACGGGTCCAAAAACCTTGAAGCCAAACTGGAATCCCTCAATAAGATAACTAGTGGTTTTTTCAAGGCCATTGTTTTTGTGGGCTGCAAGCGAAATGAGCAGCAGGATGAAAATGGACGTGCCGCCAATAAGTGCTGTTGCGTCACCTCCTTGAAGGTCAAGGATAGACATAGCTGCTACATCTGCAGCAAACAGTATTGGAATAAGTATTGCGAAAAACTTTTTGGCGCCAGCAGATAGCAGATTCGGGTCACTTGTTTTTACAATCTCCGATTCTGTTGCTTCCCCACTCTTGAGTTTGCCGCTCTTCATATCTCTTTTTAAGAAATAGAAAGCTGTAATGGTTGTAACCACACCCATAACAATAACGAGCGGGATACTTGCTTGCACGACAGAGCTAACCGGAATGCCAGCTGCATCGGCAGTCAATTTAGGCGCAGCCTGGATGACGAAATCCCCCGAGAGCGCAATGCCGTGGCCGAATAGGTTCATTGCAACGGCTACACCGAGTGCTGGAAGACCAACCCTGACTGCTACTGGCAAAAGGACCGCACCCATCAACGCAACAGCGGGTGAAGGCCAGAAAAACCAGGAAATCACCATCATTAAAATACCAATCGTCCAATAAGCAAGTGCCGGTGTCCGGATCAGCTTGGCAAAAGGTGAAATCATCGCATCGTTTATTCCTGTCACCGTCAATGTGCGGCTCATGGCAACAATAATTGAAATGACAAGAATAGTGGGCAATAGCTCGGTTATCGCATATATGAAGCTATTGAAAATACTGCTGACCGATCCACTTAAGGATCCTGTCGCAACGACGGCTAATAAAAAAATGCCGATGATGGATATGAATGATGTATCCCTTTTCATGACCATGAATCCGATGATCAAGAAAATAAATAAAACATATATCCAATGAAGAGCCGTTAACTCTAAAGCCATAGAACCATTCTCCTCCCCAGTATAAGTAATTGAATCTGCCTCTCTTTTCTTCTTAATAGGCAAATTCCCTAATTGAGTACTACAGGATATGATGAACAATTAAAGTTGTGAGGAGGATGGGATATTATTTTTTTCAGTCTCTAGACGGAGGACAACACTGTCTCAGGCGGGGCGAAAAACAGCCGTTCATCCTTTAAAATAAGACTATGTTAAAGGTCATTGTTGATTTTCAGCACCTGTTGATTGGTGCGGAAATCAGCAGTCTATTTTAACAGGCCGCCAAAAAGAGGGATTTTTTCCTTCGAAAAAGAATAAGAGAATAGGATAGGAAGAAAGAAGGGAATGCAATTGCGAAATCGTTCAATGAATCAGGTGGCGTTTGCCGTTTTATTATCTGGCCTAGGAATTATTCTTTTATTGGTTAATATTGGTGTCATTTCCTTGGAAATAAAAGAGCTATTTGTCGTATCCTATCCTTTTGTTTTATTTGTGTACGGATGTGTGGAATTAATAAATTCTTTCATGCATAAAAAACGCCATTATGCCTGGAGCTCATTTATCCTTATTTTTTCTGCGCTGCTGATACTGGATCGTTTAGGTGTGCTAGCATTCCAATTTCTTGATGTTTGGAAGCTATGGCCGGTATTGCTGACCTATTTTGGCATTAGTATGCTTTTTAATAAGAACAAAATGAAAGTCAGCTTTAATACAGATTTTCCTTTAGAAAAGGAAGGCGAAGATACTGCAGGGTATCATGATTCCGCCTCTTTAAAGAGAATAAGGGGAATCTCGGTGGGGGATGTAACTTTCAAGAAGCAAAATTGGGCAGTCGAGCCAATTGATTTGTTCAATATGGTTGGGGATTATTTCATCGATTTCAGCAAAGGATTCATACCGGAAAAGGAAACACCAGTCAAAGTGAAGGGCTGGATCGGCGATGTGAAAATGATCATTCCGGAAGATGTTCCTGTGATGATCAATGCTGCAGTGAGCGTAGGAGAATTAAAAGTTTTCGATTATGCACCAGATCAAATCAAGCATACCTTCACATATAAATCTGACAACTATGATGATGCTGTAAGAAAATTGAATATAACCGTAGAGCTCAAGGTGGGTTCGATTCGAATTGACCGGGTTTAGGGGGAAGAATATGAAGCAAATGTCCAGCATTCGGTTTTGGTTTATACAGACGTTTTTAATGATGGCTTTCATCTCTTCACTCGTTCTTTTTATAGGACTGCAAATCTACTTATATATAGAACCACATAGCGGACTGACAACCAAAATGACTTTTTTGCTGTGGCTTTATTGTTTTATTGTATTGGCTTCTGCGGGTCTGTACTTTGGACTAAGAGGAAGCTATTTAATCAAAGGGCGGCTTGGAGATATCTTATTATTTGTTACCACACTTCGCAGAGGGAAATTCAGTGAAAGAATCATAACCTATGAAAAGGATGAAATAGGATTAATCTCCGAGGAGCTTAATCAGTTATCAGAACATTTTCAAGAACAGGTTCAATCTCTGCAGAGGCTTGCCGAGGAAAAAACAGAGCTTTCACAAACTGCAAGGACGGCTGCGATCATGGAAGAAAGACAGCGCCTTGCAAGAGATCTTCATGATGTTGTAAGCCAGCAGCTATTTGCTCTAAGTATGATGTCTTCAGCCTCACTGCGATTATTTGAACAAAACCCGGAGAAGGCAAAGCAGCAATTGGAGCAAATATCAGAGATTGCGGTTAAAGCTCAGGGAGAGATGCGAGCTTTGCTACTCCATTTGAGACCAGTCCAATTGAGTGGCGAGAGCCTTTGCGATGGCATTGTCAAGTTGATTCAGGAGCTTAAGCAAAAAACAAACCTTAATTTCGAGGCAAGCGTCGATGAAATTGAAAATCTATCTAAAGCTGGGGAAGAGCATATTTTTCGGATTGTGCAGGAAGGTCTTTCTAACATTCTTAGGCATGCGGATGCCTCGAAGGTAAAATTGGTGCTGTCAGAAGAAGATAGCTATATTCACTTATTCATTGGCGACAATGGGAAAGGGTTTAATATCCATAACGAACGGATGGCATCTTATGGGTTAAAGACTATGCGAGAACGATGTGAACAAATCGGCGGTACATATAACATCAGGTCAAAAGAAAAAGAAGGAACATATATTGATATTCGGATACCGGCTATGAGGAGGGAAGAGTAGTGAAGAAAATAAGAGTTGCTGTAGTGGATGATCATGAGATGGTGCGCAAAGGCATAATATCCTATTTAGCCACAGAACCGGAAATTGAGATTGTCGGTGAAGCAGACAGCGGCAAAAAAGCCGTAGCACTTGTAAAAGAAACAAAGCCGGATGTAGTATTAATGGATCTCTTAATGGAAAGTGGCACTGGAATCGATGCGACCAGGGAAATCTTAAGCTTTTGCCCTGAATGCAAAGTCATCATCATCACAAGCTTTTATGACGATGAACAGGTCTTTCCGGCCATCGAGGCTGGAGCTTTCAGTTACATGCTAAAAACAGCCACGGCTTCTGAAATTATCAACGCGATTGAGAAAGCGGCAAAAGGTGAACCTGTAATTGAGCCCAAGGTAGCGAACCGGATGATGAACAGGCTCAGAACGCAGGATAGGAAACCTCACAGTGATCTGACAGAACGCGAGCTTGATGTCCTGAAATGTATTGGAGAAGGGATGACAAACCAGCAGATCAGCGAAGAACTCTATATAGGTGTCAAAACCGTAAAGACTCATGTCTCAAATATACTAGGCAAACTAGGGATTTCAGACAGAACACAGGCTGCTGTATATGCGAATAGAAATGGGGTAGTAAAAAATCCATAAAAAATGGGAGGCGCACTTACGCCTCCCATTTTTTAAAGGATAAGAAAATATAAAATTCACTTCGAGAAATGTCCAGCTCCAGCGCCTAGCCCCTCGAGTCGCTTGTCTAGCTGCGGCTCCTAACTCCTCGAGAAGCTTCGGTCCTGTCAATGAAGTCAAAGAACTACTTCACCGGTCAGCCCTCCGACGGACACGATGTTCTAGTGCCGACGTTGCCACAGGACGTGGCGCAGTTAGTCGCCGTTCCTTTTACAAGGCGCTTGCGCTTTTCTTATTCTCCAATATAATACTTCGAAACATACGAAGCGCTCTCGAAAATGTGCGGTTTTGCGTTATCGATACCAGCTTCTGTTCCGCGGTTTTTGTGAGCATGATCATATGCCTTTGATTTCTGCCAATTTTCGAATGCTCCTTCATTTTCCCATACAGTCAAAACAATATAAGTATTGGATGACAGTGGGCGAAGGACACGAATGGCTTTAAAACCTGGTTCATTCTCTATTAGCCTCGGCCTGTTTAAAAAGCGGTTCTCAAAAAGAGGGCGTCCTTCATCTGTAACCGGTATATTGTTGAAAACTGAAAAACCAGGCTGGTCAAGTGATCCTGCGGAATCAATCACTTCATATTTTCTTGGCTCATTGAACAAGCTTGCTCCATTTGTCTCGTGGACAAGGATTGCTGATTCATTATTGTTCATTAAAACAAGAGTCTCTTCAGGATGTTGCTCTTTAAATTTCATCAGATAATCTGCTGTGCCAGAAGTAATATACACGTTCATCTTTTTTCACCTCATTAATAAAATACATTCAATACTGTAATTATACTAATTTGAAGGAACTAAACCTAATCATGAATGCTTTTTTAAATTTAACTCTATTAACCTGGACTGTTGATTTCCGCTCTAGGCACTCACTTACCCCGCGGGTCGTCCGGTAAGCGAGTTCCCGGAGATCCAGTCAACAGGTGCTTAAAATCAACAGCCAAATATAAAAAAGCCAACATATTTATAACCTAAAAGAATAAAATTCGTCAATTTTTCGACATTTTCGAGCGTCTTCTATGAAAATGGTTAATAAAAAGGATATAGTGTATATAGCGAAAAAATGGTGTTTTTTATTTTAATCTATTTATATTACAATGGAAGACAGACACTACTGAAAGGTGGATTTCCCCAAATGAGCAAAACAATCAACGATACATTTCTAAAAGCAGCCAGAGGAGAGCAAACAGATTATGTTCCTGTCTGGTATATGAGGCAGGCTGGAAGATCACAGCCTGAATATAGAGCAATCAAGGAAAAGTATTCACTATTTGAAATTACACACCAGCCTGAGCTTTGTGCTTATGTTACAAGGCTGCCAGTTGAACAATATGGCGTGGACGCGGCAATCCTTTATAAGGATATCATGACACCTCTTCCTGCGATGGGTGTAGATGTAGAAATTAAAACAGGAATTGGCCCAGTTATTTCTAATCCGGTCAAATCACTTGCAGATGTTGAAAAGCTAGGTCACATCAATCCTGAATCGGATATTCCTTATGTTCTCGACACAATCAAACTGCTAACACAGGAACAATTGTCTGTACCTTTGATTGGATTCTCAGGAGCTCCGTTTACCTTAGCAAGCTATATGATTGAAGGCGGTCCTTCGAAGAATTATAACAAGACAAAAGCTTTCATGTACGCACAGCCTGAAGCTTGGTTCGCTCTAATGGACAAGCTTGGAGACATGGTGATTACATATGTGAAATCCCAAGTCAAAGCTGGTGTAAAAGCAATCCAGATCTTTGATTCGTGGGTAGGTGCGCTGAACGTCCAAGATTACCGTACATTTATCAAACCAGTAATGAACAGGATTTTCTCTTCTTTAAAGGAAGAAAATGTACCTCTTATCATGTTTGGTGTAGGTGCAAGTCATCTCGCTTTGGAGTGGAACGACCTTCCGCTAGATGTTGTAGGGCTTGATTGGCGTTTGCAAATTAGCGAAGCCCGTGAGCTTGGAATCCAGAAAACAGTCATGGGAAATCTTGATCCTGCAATTCTGCTTGCTCCATGGGAAGTAATTGAAGAAAAAGCAAAAGCAATCCTTGATCAAGGAATGGCACAGCCTGGCTATATTTTCAACCTTGGACATGGGGTTTTCCCTTCAGTGAACCCAGAGACATTGAAAAAATTGACCGCTTTTGTACATGAGTATTCTGCCTCAAAGCTTAGCAGATAGGCTCATGTCTACTGCAGAGCATTACAATTGGTAAAATAGTCTTGTTTTTGGCAGAATAAAAGCTTAGAGACTGTAAAAAGAGGTGCGATCATGACAAAGAAAAAGATGGGTTTGCTAGTTATGGCATATGGAACACCCTATAAAGAAGAAGATATTGAACGATACTATACACATATTCGCCACGGCAGGACGCCTTCTCCAGAAATGCTCGAGGATTTAAGGCAACGTTATGAGGCAATCGGCGGCATTTCACCTCTTGCGAAAATTACGATTGAGCAGGGTGAGAAGCTCGAGCAGCATTTAAACAGTATTCAGGATGAGATTGAATTTAAAATGTATCTTGGACTAAAGCACATCGAGCCTTTTATCGAGGATGCAGTCAAGCAAATGCATGAAGATGGCATAGAAGAGGCTGTAAGCATCGTGTTGGCTCCGCACTTCTCAACATTCAGCGTGAAATCTTACAACGGACGAGCGAAGGAAGAAGCTGCGAATCTGGGCGGACCTGAAATCGTATCAGTGGAGAGCTGGTATGATGAGCCTAAATTCATAAAATACTGGTCTGACCGTGTTGCAAAAACATTCTCTAACATGCCTTCTGACGAAAGAGAAAAGGCTGTTTTAATCGTGTCTGCCCACAGTCTACCGGAGAAAATCCTCCAGATGGGCGATCCATACCCGGATCAGCTGCAAAAGACTGCAGACATGATTGCCCAAAATGCAAATGTTAAGAACTATGAGGTAGGCTGGCAGAGTGCAGGAAATACTCCTGAACCTTGGCTTGGGCCCGATGTGCAGGATCTAACCCGTGACCTATTCGAAGCACATGATTATAAAGCATTTGTTTATGTGCCTGCTGGATTTGTATCCGACCATCTGGAAGTCCTGTATGACAACGATTATGAATGTAAAAAAGTCACGGACGAAATCGGAGCAAGCTATTACAGGCCTCCAATGCCGAACGCAGAGCCTGAATTTATTGACGCGATGGCAGATGTGATTTTAAAGAAGCTGTCTACTTCACGCTAAAACTATAAAAAGAAGGCGATTTACCGTGACAGAAATGAAAAAAGTCGTAATTGTCGGAGGCGGCATAACTGGTTTGACCGCAGCGTATTATTTGCAAAAGTATGCCCGGGAAAGCCAGCTTCCTCTTGATGTAAAGTTAGTCGAAGCCTCCCACCGGGTCGGCGGGAAAATGCAGACCTATGTTAAAGATGGCTTTGTCATTGAAAGGGGCCCTGATTCTTTTCTTGAAAGGAAGGAAAGTGCAGGGCGTCTTGTTCGCGAAGTTGGGCTTGGCGATCAGCTGGTCAACAATAGTACAGGGAAATCCTATGTTTTGGTAAAGGACAAGCTTCACCCTATGCCTGGCGGCGCTGTTATGGGGATCCCAACTCAAATCGCTCCTTTCATTACGACGGGCTTATTTTCATGGCCTGGAAAGTTCAGGGCAGCGGGAGACTTTTTTATGTCACCTTCCAAGGTCAAAGGCGACCAGTCATTAGGCGAGTTTTTCCGGCGCAGGCTTGGTGATGAAGTGGTAGAAAATTTGATTGAGCCTTTGCTTTCAGGTATTTACGCAGGAGATATTGACAATATGAGTCTTTTATCAACATTCCCTCAGTTTTACCAAGTGGAGCAAAAATACGGCAGTTTGATTCTTGGTACAAAGAAAACTACTCCTGCTCCGAAAAAGAAGCATTCTGGAGACGGACAGGCAAAGAAAAAAGGGATGTTCCTGACGGTAAAAACAGGGCTGCAATCCTTCGTGGACGCAATTGAAGCGAAACTTGAACCAGATTCAGTATTAAAGGGCATCAGGGTTGATAAAGTCAGCAAGCAGCAGAATAATGGCTATCGTTTGAGATTGAGCAGCGGCGAAACACTCGATGCTGACAGCATCCTTGTTTCTGCTCCGCACGAAGCGGCCCTGCATATGTTTTCTGATCATGATCATATTTTTGAACCGTTTCGTGATATTCCTTCAACATCTGTTGCCACTGTCGCAATGGCTTTCCCGGAAAGTGTCATAAAAGAAGACATCGATGGGACTGGGTTTGTTGTTTCGCGGAACAGTGATTACACGATTACGGCTTGTACTTGGACACATAAAAAGTGGCCGCATACGACGCCAGAAGGAAAAGTCTTGCTCCGACTTTATGTCGGGAGGCCGGGAGACGAAGCAGTCGTTGAACTTTCCGATGATGAAATCATCAAGATTGCCCTTGAGGATTTGAACAAAACCATGGACATTCAGGCACAACCTGATTTTGCCGTCGTTTCCCGCTGGAAAGAAGCGATGCCGCAATATACAGTTGGGCACAAGGAAAGAGTAGAAAAGCTGAAAAGCGATCTAGCAAATGAGCTTCCAGGTGTTTTTATAGGAGGCAGCTCCTATGAAGGTGTTGGGCTTCCTGATTGCATTGACCAGGGGGAAGCAGCTATAGAAAGAATACTAAAATTTTTAACACTCGGATCTTAAAAACCCTTTTAGGGTTTTTTCTTTTAGGCTTTTTTCGTAAATATTGTGCAATTATTCTTTAAGGCTGTTCATGAGCATTCGTATGTAAAAAGTGGATTGAATGGTTCTCGGAGCGCTTCTTATGCCTATTCTTTTTACGATTTTTGTTCATTTAGGTACCCAAGAAGGTCTTGTTGGTTTCAGCTTTTACCATTTTTTGTACTTCAGGTACCCAAGAGGCCTTATTGGTGACCGCTTTTACCATTTTTTATACTATTTAGGTACTCAAGAGGCCTTATTGGCGCCCGCTTTTACCATTTTTTATACTATTTAGGTGCCCAAGAGGCCTTATTGTGACCACTTTTACCATTTTTTATACTATTTAGGTACCCAAGAGGCCTTATTGGCGCACGCTTTTACC
>NZ_JBAVFI010000108.1:0-1801 GCF_049588175.1 Mesobacillus sp. | reverse complement strand
CTCTCTTTAGTGCGTGAACCAACCGCCGTCTTTTCCGTATTTCCAGCAAACGCTAAATCTTTCGCAAAAGCACTTGCTATTAGACCTGTTCCCAATATTCCCCACTTAATTACTCTTTCGTCCATCTTTCATCCAACTCCTTACATATCTAGTAGCCCAGAAGAGAACAAACCTTTTTAGTCCATTATAAAGGAAAGAACGCGGGGACGGTTCTCGCGTCTCACTTTTTGTCATATTTTACTATATTCAACAGAGACAAAATGGTAACATCGGAGTATATAAGGTTAGGAGAATCCATATGAAAAACATAAAAGAGGTCATTAAAGAAGTTCAGTCCAGGGTTGATTTTTCAGGAGTGGTAATGGTTCAAGATGGGACCGGTCACGCCGCCACTGCCAGCTTTGGCTATGCAAATCGGGCTGATACATTAAAAAACAACGTGGAAACCCGGTTCGGAATCGCTTCTGGCTGCAAGCTTTTCACGGCAATCGCCATTTGCCAGCTTGTGGAGGAGGGCAAATTCACCTTTGATACGAGATTGAGTGATTGCCTTGATATAGAGTTTCCTAGTTTCAGTGAAGAGATTACAATCCACCATTTGCTGACGCATACTTCCGGTATTCCCGACTATTTTGACGAGGATGTCATGGATGATTTCGAGGAGCTTTGGATTTACAGGCCGATGTATCATATTAGAAGCCTCAAGGATTTCCTGCCTATGTTCCAGAATGAGCAGATGAAATCCGTACCAGGCGAATCATTCCACTACAATAACGCAGGCTACATATTATTAGGCCTGATTATAGAACAAGTTTCCAGGATGGAGTTTACTGAATATATTCAGGAACAAATTTTTAAGCGAGCAGGCATGAGTCAATCTGGTTATTTTACCTTTGACGCCCTCCCGGCGAATACAGCATTAGGCTATATCGACCTTCCTGATGGGACCTGGAAGACGAATATCTATTCACTGCCGGTAAAAGGCGGTTCCGACGGCGGGGCATACGTCACCGCCGAAGACATGGTCAAGCTGTGGAACGCGCTTTATAATCACCTTTTACTAAGTGAGGAGTCGTTGAACAAACTACTGACCCTCCACGCGCAAGTCAATGAAACAGGCTATTACGGATACGGGATCTGGATCAAGAAAGACGGCGATCAAGTATTGAAATACCATGTCATGGGCTATGACCCAGGAGTCAGCTTCCATTCAGCCTATTATCCAGCCACCCAAGCCATTGCCGTCGTCTGCTCCAACAAATCCAAAGGAGCCTTCGATATTATGAGGGCAATTGAGGAACAATGAAACACAGGGAGGTGAAGCATTGGGACGTACCCCAGGCGTACCCTATGCTTCAACTAGATTACTTCGGTTCTCCAATAACTGGACTCTTAAAAGTCAATCGCATTCCGAGACATAGGGACGGTTCTAACATGGAACATGAGAACCATCCCTGTGTTTTCATAAAGAATCAGACCTCATGCCTTTTTAATAAATCTTGTTTATATTGAATTACACTAAGTAACTTTGATCCCCTCAGATTCGGAATCAAATTTTCTAGTTCAGAGATCACCTTTTCCTTCTTCCCATCCTGAACCATTTCTTCCATTTCCAAAAGCTTTCGATAAAAAGAATCCTTAACTTTTTCTTTATATACTTTATACGATTCAAGATCCCCTTGTTCAATTGCAATCCCAGCAAGAGAATACCATTTAAGCATATTATTCCTTAATCCTTTTGCCATAGCCTCCGCCTCGTCATATTGCTTCCTTTTGACAAGCAGATTCATATGATTCAGCT
>NZ_JBAVFI010000107.1:0-5682 GCF_049588175.1 Mesobacillus sp. | reverse complement strand
GCTTTTAGCTTGTGAGTGGACTTGAAATTTCCGGAAGGGCTTGACAAAAATATGGCCAAAAAAAAGGCACCCATTTAAGGATGCCATGTTTCTGTCTAGAGTGCCAAGCGGCCTTCCTAAACATCTGCGGTTTTTAATTATACGCGTTCAACTTTACCTGATCTTAAAGCTCTTGTAGATACCCAAACACGCTTAGGCTTACCGTCTACAAGAATACGTACTTTTTGAAGGTTAGCACCCCATGTACGCTTGGTAGCGTTCATTGCGTGGGAGCGTGCGTTACCAGAACGAGTTGACTTACCAGTTACTACACATTTACGTGGCATATGATTTCCCTCCTAACTAACAAAAGCTAAAACTATTTTTTCTGCAATTATTTGCATATCGTCAGAACTGCGAATTTAACAGGATAACCTTATTTCTGACATACTTTAATAATTTATCATAGAAATTTGGCATTTGCAATAGTTCTGGCGAAAGCTATAAAGAAAAAAACCTTGACATATAGTTAAGATTCTTGCTGAATAATAAAGGGTAGGACAGAATAACTTTAAAAATTGCTTGGCTTATAGTAAAATAACTGTAGCATATAGCTATTTTTCCAAAGGGGGAACGATTCATGTCCATTGAGCTTAAAACGAAGTACGGACAAATTGATATATCAAATGATGTCATTGCAACGATTGCAGGCGGTGCAGCAGTTGATTGTTATGGGATTGTCGGCATGGCTTCAAAAAATCAGATCAAAGACGGATTAACAGATATTCTGCGCAGGGAAAATTTCACTCGCGGTGTCATCGTTCGCCAGGAAAACGAAGAAGTACATATCGATATGTATATTATTGTGAGCTATGGAACGAAAATTTCCGAGGTTGCCCACAATGTCCAGTCTAAGGTGAAATACACCCTTGATAAAACAGTCGGACTGGCTGCTGACTCGGTCAATATTTACGTTCAGGGAGTTCGTGTAACGAACCCGTAGTGAGGAGGAAAGATTTGTGTCTATTAAAGTTCTAGACGGAAAACATTTTGCGGAGATGGTGATACAGGGAGCCAATCATTTGGCTGCAAACGCCCAGTATGTCGACGCGTTGAACGTCTTCCCCGTTCCTGATGGTGATACGGGAACGAATATGAATTTATCCATGACTTCCGGGGCTAAGGAAGTAAAGAACAATGTGCAGGAGCATATTGGCAAAGTAGGTTCAGCACTCGCAAAAGGCTTGCTGATGGGAGCAAGGGGAAACTCGGGTGTTATCCTGTCCCAATTGTTCCGGGGCTTTGCGAAAGCAATTGAAGCTAAGCCGACCATTACTTCGCTGGAATTTGCTGCAGCATTGAATGCTGGGGTCGAAACAGCGTATAAAGCAGTTATGAAACCTGTTGAAGGTACGATTTTAACAGTGGCAAAGGACGCTGCCAAGCATGCTGTTGCGGTTGCCAAAAACCATGAGGACATAGTCGGTCTGATGGAAGAGGTTCTTAAAGAAGCTAAAGCATCCCTTAGCCGCACCCCAGACTTGCTGCCAGTATTAAAGGAAGTAGGAGTAGTGGATAGCGGCGGACAGGGACTTGTGTTTGTCTATGAAGGTTTCCTTGCCGAATTAAAAGGAGAAAAGCTTCCCGATTCTCCTGCAACAATGCCTAATATGAATGAGCTAGTCAGCGCTGAACATCATAAAAGTGTACAGAGCCATATGAATACAGAGGATATCGAATTCGGTTATTGTACTGAATTCATGGTAAGGCTTGAAGGGGAAAATTCTTTTTCTGAGGAAAATTTCCGTCAGGACCTAAGCAAGTACGGTGATTCTTTACTAGTCATTTCTGATGAAGAGGTTGTTAAAGTACATATCCACTCTGAGCAGCCTGGTGAAGTACTTACTTATGGCCAAAGATATGGAAATCTCATCAACATGAAAATTGAAAACATGCGTCAGCAGCATTCAAATATCATTGGTGAATCAACTACACCACTTCGTACAGAGGGTAACCAGCCAAAGAAAGAAAAGCAGGAATACGGAGTCGTAGCTGTATCGATGGGTTCAGGAATTGCTGAGCTCTTCCGCAGTATCGGTGCGAACGCTGTAATTGAAGGCGGCCAGACGATGAACCCGAGTACAGAGGATATCGTCAAGGCGATTAAGGAAGTCAACGCCCGCAAAGTGATTATATTGCCTAACAATAAAAATATCATCATGGCTGCTGAACAGGCTGCTGAGGTTGCTGAGGAAGAAGTAGTTGTCATCCCTTCCAAGACAGTACCTCAGGGAATGACTGCATTGTTGTCATTCAACCCCTCAGCTGACACCGCTGGAAACAAAGAAACCATGACAGAAGCGATGCAACATGTAAAAACAGGTCAGCTAACATACGCTGTCCGCGACACAAGCATCGATGGTCTGGAAATCTCAACTGGAGATTTCATGGGTCTTTCCGATGGTAAAATTGTTTTGAAGGACCAGGATAAAGTCAAGGCGGCTAAAGATCTCTTAAGCCAGATGCTTGATGATGATTCTGAAATTCTGACAATCCTCAAAGGGGAAGACGCTTCCGACGAAGATGTCAACTCAATTGTCGAGTTTGTTGAAGGCGAATTTAAAGATGTTGAGATCGAGGTTCATAATGGGGAACAGCCGTTATATGCCTTTATCTTTGCGATTGAATAGTAAAGAAACTTCTCCAGTGCTAATTCTCCCGCTGGACAAATAAAATTATTATATGTTACTAAGGAATAGAAGGGGAATACCCTTCTATTTCGCTATATATAAATGTTTTTTCCTTTTTACAGCTATCCTTTAACAATATGAGTAAAGGAGTGTGCGGGATGAAATACAAAAGTGTATTCGATATAATTGGGCCGGTAATGATTGGTCCATCCAGCTCCCATACAGCAGGAGCAGCAAGAATCGGAAGGGTAGCAAGGAGTTTGTTTGGCAGGGAGCCAAAATGGGCAACGATTTCATTTTATGGATCATTCGCCAAGACTTATAAGGGTCATGGAACAGATGTGGCGATTGTCGGCGGCTTGCTGGATTATGATACTTTTGATGAGCGGATAATCGGGGCAATTGATATTGCCAAAAACTCCGGTATGAAAATTAAATTTATTGAAGAAGAAGCAATTACCGACCATCCTAATACGGCACGGGTGCTCATTGGAGATGAGCAGGGTGAACAAGAGCTGGTCGGAATATCGATTGGCGGCGGAAAAATAGAAATCATTGAGCTAAATGGCTTTGAACTAAAGCTTTCAGGTCACCATCCAGCAATTCTGGTTGTTCATAATGACCGGCACGGTGCTATTGCCGCGGTTTCAAACATTCTTGCCAAGGAAGAAATCAATATTGGCCATATGGAAGTGTCGCGCAAGGAAAAAGGGAAAATGGCGTTGATGACAATTGAGGTAGACCATAATATCGACGATCATGTCATTAAACAATTAGAACAGCTGCCGAATGTTTTGCAGGTCACAAAGATTGTCGACTAATTTGCAGGATTAGGAGGGAAGGCTAATATGTTTCGAAATGTAGCGGAGTTAGTGGAGCTAGCCACCAGTAAGAATAAAAAGATTTCCGGATTGATGATTGAACAAGAAATAGAAGTGACCGGACGGAGCCGAGAAGAGGTCCTTACGATGATGGACCGTAATCTGACTGTCATGGAGCAGGCTGTCGAGAGAGGCATAAAAGGTGTTAAATCTCATTCTGGCCTGACTGGCGGGGATGCTGTCCTCCTTCAACAATATATTGAAAAAGGAAATTTCCTTTCTGGTGAAACAATTTTGGATGCTGTCAGCAAAGCTGTGGCTACAAATGAAGTGAATGCGGCGATGGGAACGATTTGCGCAACACCTACAGCTGGCTCTGCCGGTGTCGTACCGGGAACTTTATTTGCCGTAAAAAGCAAATTGAATCCTACAAGGGAACAGATGATTTCCTTCCTGTTCACAGCAGGTGCTTTTGGCTATGTAGTTGCCAACAATGCCTCAATTTCCGGCGCAGAAGGCGGTTGTCAGGCAGAGGTTGGTTCAGCATCCGGGATGGCTGCTGCTGCAATAGTTGAAATGGCGGGTGGAACACCAGAACAATGTGCAGAGGCGATGGCGATCACACTTAAAAATATGCTGGGATTAGTCTGTGATCCTGTTGCAGGGCTTGTTGAAGTTCCATGTGTAAAAAGAAACGCGATGGGAGCCGCGAATGCAATGGTTGCGGCAGATATGGCGCTCGCAGGGATTACGAGCAGGATACCTTGTGACGAGGTGATCGATGCCATGTATAAAATCGGCCAGTCCATGCCATCAGCACTTAGAGAAACAGCGCAGGGAGGGTTAGCGGCAACACCGACAGGCCGTGAGCTTGAGGCCAAAATTTTCGGCATACCGCTTGATAAACGTGAATGATATTCTAAAACAGCCAGTTACGGCAGTAAAAGGAATCGGCGACGAAATGGCAGAGACACTTGCAGACATGAATATCAGGTCTGTCAGTGACTTGCTTGAGTATTTCCCATACCGTTATGAAGATTATCGCCTAAAGGATTTGGCGGAGGTCAAACATGACGAAAAAGTGACGGTTGAGGGGAAGGTTCATAGTGAACCTTCTCTTGTCTATTATGGCCGTAAGAAAAACCGCCTTACCGTCAGGCTTCTTGTTGGACGATATCTCATCATCGCAACCTTTTTCAATCAGCCGTATTTAAAACAAAAAATAAAAATCAACGAAACGATCACGGTTACAGGTAAATGGGATCAGCACAGGCAAACGATTACTGCAAGTGAAATGTCAGTAGGAGAGCAGGCGAAAAGCCAAGACTTTGAACCAGTTTATGCCGTAAAAGGGAAAATGACTGTAAAAACGATCAGAAGACTGATCAAGCTGGCCTTTTCCCAATTTGGTCATGAAATATCTGAAATTCTGCCCGCTGAACTGCTGCAGAAGTATAAATTGCTAAATCGAAGAGAAGCATTGAGAATCATGCATTTTCCTGCTGGAGCAGATGAAATGAAGCAGGCAAGACGAAGATTTGTATATGAGGAATTCCTATTGTTCCAGCTGAAGATGCAGTCGCTAAGAAAAATTGAGCGTGAACAGACTGCAGGTATAGCAGTTTCATATAAATTGGACGAGCTTATGAAGTTTATCGAGGGATTGCCTTTCCCGTTGACAGGAGCACAAAAACGTGTTGTTAACGAAATACTTGGCGACATGAAATCACCATACCGCATGAACCGACTGCTCCAGGGGGATGTAGGGTCAGGTAAGACAGTCGTCGCGGCTATAGCACTTTATGCTGCGAAGACTTCAGGCTATCAGGGTGCATTGATGGTGCCGACGGAAATCCTTGCTGAACAGCACTCCAAATCTTTGTCGCAGCTGCTTGAACCATTTGGCGTTAAAACAGCATTGTTGACAAGCTCTGTAAAAGGAAAGCGAAGAAAGGAAATTCTTGAGCTTCTGAAGCAGGGAGAAATTCATGTCCTAATTGGTACGCATGCATTGATACAAGATGAGGTCAATTTTAATAACCTTGGATTAGTCATCACGGATGAGCAGCATCGCTTTGGGGTGGAACAACGGCGGGTCTTACGGGAAAAAGGTGAAAATCCCGATGTCCTGTTCATGACGGCCACACCGATCCCGAGGACTCTTGCCATCACCGTGTTCGGAGAGATGGATG
>NZ_JBAVFI010000106.1:0-3294 GCF_049588175.1 Mesobacillus sp. | reverse complement strand
CGCTCTGCCTCCGTATGTGAAAAGGCAGGCCTATTCTCCTCTGAGTGAACCGTAGTCTCCATAACCTTTATGGAGATTATTTTCTTTTCTGATGCTGCAGTTTGGCTAAACTGGGATTTAATAAGTCTAGACAATAATATCATCTCCTCCGCCACGAGCTATGACGATTTCCCCAGCTTCCTCTAGACGGCGAATGATACCAACAATCCTAGACTGCGCTTCTTCTACGTCACGTAATCGGACAGGCCCCATATATTCCATTTCATCCCTGAAGGTTTCCACCATCCGATTAGACATATTTTTAAAGACAATTTCTTTCACTTCATCACTAGAAACTTTAAGTGCAAGCATGAGGTCTTCGTTTTCACAGTCACGAATAACTCGCTGGATCGCACGATTATCAAGAGTAACGATATCTTCGAAGACGAACATCCTTTTCTTGATTTCTTCTGCGAGTTCTGGATCCTGAATCTCAAGGGCATCAAGAATTGTTCTTTCTGTTGCCCTGTCAACCCCATTCAAAACATCGACGACTGCTTCTATTCCGCCAGTTTGTGTATAGTCCTGAGTAACTGTCGCAGATAGCTTTCTTTCAAGTATTTGTTCTACTTCATTTATGATTTCCGGTGAAGTGCTATCCATAACCGCAATTCTTCGTGCAATATCGGCCTGTACTTCCTGAGGAAGTTCTGACAGTATTTGTCCAGCCTGAGCAGAATCCAAATATGAAAGAATAAGCGCAATTGTTTGAGGATGCTCATTTTGGATAAAATTCAGAATTTGACCTGCATCCGCTTTCCTCGCAAAGTCAAAAGGACGCACCTGCAAGGACGAAGTCAGTCTGTTAATAATGACTGCTGCCTGGTCAGATCCCAGCGCCTTTTCAAGGACCGTTTTGGCATAGCCAATCCCTCCCTGGGTTATATAATCCTGTGCCAGTGCAATGTTATGGAATTCTTCAAGTATCTCTTCTTTTGCAGAAGAATCTACTTTTTTCACACCTGAAATTTCAAGTGTCAGCTTTTCAATTTCCTCTTCACTTAAATGCTTGTATACTGAAGCAGAAACATCCGGGCCAAGCGAAATCAGAAGGATTGCTGCTTTCTGTTTTCCAGTAAGTTCTTTCTGGTCCTTCCTTGCCATATGTCCTCCTCCTAATCTTCCGCAATCCATGTACGCAATAATTTTGCAAAGTCTTCCGGCTTTTCTTTTGCCATTTTTTCAAGCTGCTTTTTCTTCATCGTGCCTTCAGTTTCAAACTCTTTATTTACATCCGGCACATAGACTGATTCTGCCCGCTCTTCAAAGAAGATTTCCTTCTCTTCTTCCTTCGCTTTGCGTGAGCGCAAGAACAGAATGAGCAGCAATACGATAATTGCCAGCAGGATTCCGCCAACCAGGTAAATCCACCAAGGCAGTTTCTGGACCACTTCATTTTCAAAGGTTACTTTGCCATTGAACGGCTGAACAGAGACCACCACTTTATCTTCAATCGCTGCATCGGTAAGTTCTATTCCTGAAGCATTTTTATCAATTGTAGTCCTCACAATCGTTCCAAGGATTTTCGTGATATCGTCCACCCGTTCCTGTGGAAGAGAATTTGGATCATCTGGTGTTGGAGGTTCAACCATAACCTGTATTCCTAAATCCCTTACTTTATAAGGACTCTCGGTAATTTCCTTGCGAATTCTGCTAACCTCATTGTTGATCGTTTCTTCGACTTTTTCATAATCTCCATTGCCATTTGCTCCTTCAAGATACTGCGAACCCGTCGTATCAGCAGGGTTTCCGCCTTCTGGGATTCCGCCAGCCTGTTCAGCATTTCCGGAAAAAGTTTCAGTAATCCGCTGTGCGCTGATTGCGATCCCTTCCATATTTTCCTTGTCTACTGGTTCAACGAGATTTTCTTCCCTGTTTTCCTGAGTAAAATCAACATCTGCAGTAACGGATACAACGACCTTGTCACGTCCCATCAAGGTTCCAAGCATGTTCTGAACTTGTCTTTGAACATCTCGTTCAATTTGTTGTTTAATTTCATGCTGTGAAGCAAATGTTGCTCCATTAGAATTTTCATCATTTTTCAAATCAAAATACTCAAAGAATTGATTCATGATGACGATATTATCAGTGGGAAGATTTGGAACGCTCTTTGCTACCAGGTGATAAAGCGTATTAATCTGTTCTTCTTTAAATTGGTAGCCTGGACTGGTATTCAAGACAATCGAGGCTGAAGCTTGCTCAGCACTGTCATTTACGAATATCCCCTTCTCAGGTAGGTTAATCATAACCTTAGCATCGTTAACTCCTTCAATGCCCTTCATCAGGTCAGCAAGTTCTGTTTGCATAGCTTCCAGCTTAAGAACATTAAATTCATTATCTGTCATTCCTAAACCAGCATTCTGGCTGAAAAATGAATAATCAATGCTGCCTGATTTAGGGATTCCTTCTGCAGCAAGCTCCACTTTTAAACTATTTACCGACTCTTCCGGCACCAGTATTGTTTTCCCGCCATCAGCAATTTCGGATTTTATACCTCTTGCATCAAGGCTTTCTTTTATTGTCCCCGTTTCTGCTGGCGATAGATTGCTATATAAAGGTACAAGGGAAGTCCTGGTTGTAAAGAAGGCTGTTAGTGCTGCAACTGCCACTATCAAGAAAAGAGACGCACCCAGACTGATCTTTTGCTTTCTGGTGCGCCCTTGCCAGAAATCCTTCATTGTATTTAAATACTTTTGAACGGTTTCTTTCATTTCAATCCCCCGGTTATTAAGTCTCTTCTTTTTATACAGCTAATAACCGCTATTACTTTAGTTTTTAGCCAATATTATTAGACTTGCATTCTCATCATTTCCTGATAAGCTTCTATAACTTTATTTCTCACTTCTAATGTAGCTTGCATCGTTATACTCGCTTTTTGGCTCGCAATCATTACTTGGTGGAGATCTACATTTTCACCGCGAGCTAATTTTTCTGTCATGATGTCTGACTGAACCTGAGATTGATTTAAATTCTCGATTGATTTTTTAAGTACGGACGTAAAACTTTGTTGCGCTTCGTATGGTGTTGATGTGGGAGTAAGCTTATTTGTCTCAAATGGCCTGACCATTTGGCTAACAGAATTGATCCCTAATGTATTCATCTAGAATTTCTCTCCTTACTTCCCGATTTCAAGTGCCTTCATCATCATTCCCTTAGAAGCGTTGAAAACTGTTACGTTTGCTTCATAAGACCGAGTAGCGCTGATTAAGTCGACCATTTCCCTTAAAGGATCGACATTTGGATACTCTACATAGC
>NZ_JBAVFI010000105.1:0-2050 GCF_049588175.1 Mesobacillus sp. | reverse complement strand
AAGATATTCAGCGAAGCCTGTATGAAAAAGCTCTGAATCATCGTGAGGATAAAACAAACGCCGCTCTTAATCTTGATGAATTTAAAACAGTCCTTGAAAAAGAGACAGGTTTCATTAAGGCCATGTGGTGCGGTGATCGAGCATGCGAGGATAAAATAAAAGAAGAAACGACAGCAACATCTCGATGCATTCCTTTTGAACAGGAACAAGTAGGCGAAAAATGTGTATGCTGCGGCAAGGAAGCTGAGAAAATGGTCCTTTGGGCAAAAGCTTATTAATTTATAAAGCAATCCTTTTTGGGATTGCTTTTTCCTTTTGCTCCTTGAAGATTTATGAAACCTTTATTTGGAAAAAACGTCTATTAAAAGAACGGGGGGCTTATAATGAAAAAAATTCCTGCACTATTTCTTACATTAATCGGTTTCATCATCTTAAATTTGTATTTTAATCTGATACCAACTTTACTGCCCAAAAATGATATTTTACGATTTTTCCACTTGCTGCTGTTCTTTCCTCTGGCCTACATACTTGCGCGTAAACTAACTAGGGAAGGAATGGCCTTGTACGGATTTGTTTTTTATAAGGGATGGTTACGAAATCTATTGTTGGGATTTTTCATTGGCTTTAGTTTCTGGGCAGTTTTGTTCATCTTATATTTTCACCTTAGAAAATATGAATTTATTGGGTTTGCTCCTCTTTTAAACGCAGCAGCCAACTTTTTTGTCATTCTTATAGGATTCGGTTTAGGCTCGTTGATCAACGACATGATCGTCAGGGGGTATTTAATAAATCAATTGAAGGGTAAGATTCCTCTCTCAGTGATATTCACGGTTTCCTTGATCATTTACACCTTCGATGATATCTGGAATGCTGGATTTAGTGTTCAAAACACTATTTTTTCATTTGCATTGGGCTTAAGTTTGACCTATAGCTTTATCAAAGCAAATTCAATTTGGCTGGATACTGGTATCCATTTCGGATTGAATGTTCTTTATGGGCTATTCTTCGGCGTGTCTCAACAAATAGGCGGAGGTATATTTTTATTCAAGGAAACATCAACTTCGAGTAATTTAACCATTTGGTTGTCAACTTTTCTTTCACTCCTGATTTTATTGACCGCGTTCTTATTAAACCGGTATATCATTGTTTACAAACCTGGAGCTAGAAAATGCATGGATGAGACGAGTACCATCCATATCGCCAATTAGTTAAAGAAAAGAAAATATTCAAACATCCAAAATGTAAATTTATGCCTCCGTTTGATATAATTGGGTTGGGCCAGATTTGATTTACAGACTAGACATCCACATTCCATATATTTTTGAATAGGAGAGGATGCAATGATGAAAGCAACAGGAATTGTCAGGAAAACCGACCAGCTTGGCAGGATCGTTATTCCAATGGAATTAAGGAAAAAACTGAGTATTGGAGAAAATGATCCGCTGGAGATTTTTGTTGATGAGGATATGATCATCCTAAAGAAATATCAGCCTGATTTAACGTGCCTTATAACAGGAACAATCAGCAGTGATAATCTGTCGCTCGCCAATGGAAAGGTAATTTTGAGCCGTGAAGGGGCGGATCAATTGATTAAAGAATTGCAAAGTTACCTAGCTGCAAATTAAAAAATATTTTAAAAGCAGTCCTTTTGGGACTGCTTTTCTTATGTCTATAGGTCTTCTCGATAGATTGGCATGCTCATGCAGCGAGGGCCTCCACGACCCCTTGATAACTCGGAGCTTGGAATTTCAATTACTTCAATGCCATTTTCTCTTAATAAATCATTCGAAACATAATTACGATCATAGGTAACAACAACCCCCGGAGCGATCGCAAGAGTATTTGAGCCATCGTTCCATTGCTCACGCGCCGCAGCTATTTCGTGGCCGCCTCCACACGGTATCAAAACAAGCTCCTGCAAATGAAGGACTTCTTTCAAAGTTTCAGTTAAATTTGTTCGTTCTTTTATTTCCAATCTCTCGGGATCATTGCTTTTTTCTAAAATATATATTTTCATTTTACCGTTAGGACCTTCAATTCCATGATGAAT
>NZ_JBAVFI010000104.1:0-3755 GCF_049588175.1 Mesobacillus sp. | reverse complement strand
CTCTCTTTTACCGAACGAAATAATGATTTCATTATACCCTTTTGGTATAAAAATGAATAAAGATATCCTATTTAAGCTAGTGGGCTCAAGTTACAAGCAGTATATCCAGTTGTTGGAAAAAGTAGTGATTGTTGTGGTTTTCGTAGTGATTATGAATAAAAACGTAGCGATTGTTGTGGTATTCGTAGTGATTATGAATAAAAACCGTAGTGACTATGGGTAATTCCTAGTGAATATTTATAAAAACATTGTAAGTGTTGTTTATTCATAGCGGTTTGAAAATAAATCGTAGTAAATTGAAGGATGAGGCGTGGCAAAAACGCAAAAAGCGGCTTTATTGGCCGCTTTTACCGTCTATTATTCTGCAAAGATCTTTTCGATATTAAGGAACCGTTTCGGGTCGAGTGTGTTATTAATCCACCTTCGCAGCACCGACAATTCTTTTTAAAGCTTCAATATAGCCAGCCTTGCAAAAGAGATCTTTTCTTATGCTTCGATGGATCAGGAACCGAGATACCGGGCGTAATACGATTTTGCTTTTACCGTATCATTCGTTCCATGGACTAGGACCCTTCCATCCTGAAAGATGACCATTGTGATTTCCTCATCTGGCATGAAACGGAGCAAAAACGGATTTCCTTTTACCATACCGTTGTTTTTCAAACGAGCTGCGAGTTTTTCCAAATCGGTCTTTGCCTTTTGCCGCGGATTGATTTGGATCGTATTCCTGCCGCATAAGGATGCATAGTTAATTTGCTGTTCTGAGGAACGGTCAAGAAACTCAAATTGGTGATGGACGCAGGCAGGACATTTAGGGTTACGCCCCTTGCTTACATCCATTTGCAAAAAGGAGTTAAACCAGATATCCATTTGCTCGAGATTTGGATTTGACTCAGCTCCAACTAGAAGCTTGAGCGCTTCGACAGCTTCAAATGATCCGATTATATCCGTAATCGGGGAGAGGACTCCTATGCTGTCACACGTTTCTCCCAGCCCCGCAGGCACTGAAGGAAACAGGCAGCGGTAGCATGGTGTTTCACCCGGCTTGATCACTGCGAACATACCCCTTGAACTGACCGCGCCGCCGTAGACCCAGGGAATTCCGTGTTTGACTGCGACATCATTGATCAAGTAGCGGGCCATGAAATTATCAGTCCCGTCGACGATCACATCGAAGCCTGCAAGTAAGTCTTCTGCATTATCTAAGGTCAGATCCGCGATGATAGGCTCTACTTTTACCCCGGAATTGATTTTCGTCAGTTTCTTTTCAGCCGCGATGACCTTTGGCAGGCTTTCCTTCGCATCGTCCTCATCGTAAAGAGTTTGGCGCTGAAGATTCGACAATTCCACGAGGTCCCTGTCTATAATCCGGACATGACCTACTCCCGAACGGACAAGGTGATTTGAAATAACCGTTCCGAGCGCGCCCATGCCAACGATGACAGCAGAACTATTTAACAGCTTTTCCTGGCCTTCGCTGCCAATTTGCTTGAATAAAATTTGCCGTGAATAACGCTCCATTTCTGTCATAAAAAAATCCCCTCACTTCTAAGTTAAATTATAAGGTAAATAATGCTTTTTTTTGTAGATAAATTTAACTATACTAAATGTTAAGAGATACTAAATTCTCTTAATAATCAAAAAGAAAGAGGTGGATTAGTTAAGATGAATCTTGGAGGATTTAAAAACAAAGAAGTTTTAGTTGATTTGACGGATGGTTCGATTGATTACAGAGGCATTAATGAAGAGGATGTACGGAAGTATATTGGTGGACGCGGTCTAGGTGTTAAGTATGTTTTGGACAATGGCCCAGAGGTTGAGCCGTTATCCGAAGAAAACATCCTTTGTATCATGACTGGACCTGTTACAGGATCACGTTCTTCGATGAGCGGACGTCTTGCAGTCGTAACAAAGTCTCCATTGACTGGAACAGTTACTGACTCTCACATGGGCGGCTGGACTGCAGCTCGCTTAAAATGGGCCGGCATTGATAACGTTATTTTTAAAGGTAAGAGCGACAAGCCTGTTTACCTTTATATCGAAAATGGCCAGGCAGAGCTTCGTGATGCTTCTGAATTCTGGGGCTTGAGCACACGTGCAACTGTCCAGGCTATGAAGGATCGCTATGGAGCGGATGACCTTAGTGTCATGACAATTGGCCAGGCTGGCGAAAATGGTGTTCGCTTTGCGGCATTCATGAACGAGCATGACCGTTCTGCTGGACGCGGCGGCACTGGTGCGGTTGCGGGATTCAAGAAATTGAAGGCAATCGTCATCAAGGCAGGACAAAAAGGCAATATGCCTGAACCGGCACAGAAAGATGAATACAATCAAGCTAACAGAAAAGCTGTAAAAGCGATTTTAGAAGGCGGATTGACTGCTCCGAACAAGGGCGGATTATCTGTATATGGAACGAATGTCCTTACTAACTTGATCAATGAAGTGGGAGCGCTTCCAACAAGGAACTCTCAGTTAACACACTGGGATGAAGCGGAAAAGCACTCTGGCGAGTATGTAAATGAGCACCTGCTTGTTGCGAACAATACATGCCACGCTTGCCCTGTCGCTTGTAAAATTGAAGTCGAAGTTAAAGAAGGCAAATACAAGACTCGCGTTGAGAGCTTTGAGTTCGAATCTGCATGGGCGCTTGGAGCAAACAGCGGACTAAGCGATTCTGAAGCGATTGCATACTTAATCGATATTTGTAATGAATACGGCATGGACACAATCGAACTTGGCCACGCAATTTCAGTCACAATGGAAGCGTACGAAAAAGGCCTTGTTGGCGAAAAGCTTGATTGGGGCGATGCAGATGGCATGATCGAAATCGCACGCAAGATCGCTTTCCGTGAAGGCTTCGGCGGCATTCTTGCTGAAGGACCTGCGCGTGCAACAGCTCTATGGGGCGCTCCTGAGCTTTCCATGTCTGTTAAAGGCCAGTCTATCCCAGCTTACGATCCACGCGGTATCCAGGGTATCGGCCTCGGCTATGCAACTAGTAACCGTGGTGCTTGCCACCTTCGCGGCTACACAATTGCGAGTGAAATCGCCGGTATTCCTGAGCCAACTGACCGTACTGTGGCAGAAGGCAAAGCTGAGCTTCTGAATGTATTCCAGAACTTGCTTTCATTCTCTGACTCTATGAATATTTGTAAGTTCTCTTCCTTCTCAGAAAATGCAGAGCACTATGCTGAACAGTACAGCACGATGACTGGTATTCCAATGACTGCTGATGAAGTAATGCTTGCAGGTGAAAGAATCTATAACCTTGAGCGCTACTACAATAACCTGGCTGGCTTCAACAAGCGTGATGACGACTTCCTTCCTAAACGCTTCACAGAAGAAGCTGCTTCAGGTAACAGCTTAGGCATGGTAAGCCGTATGGATATCATGCTAGATGATTACTATAACGTGCGCGGATGGGTAGACGGTGTTGTACCTGAACAAAAGCTTCGCGAACTAGGAATCATTGACGAAGCAACGACTCCTGCTACTGAAGAAGTTTAATTAGCTGATAATCTGCCCTGCATTCGGGACAGATGCTAATTGAACATAAGAATGATAGAAAACCAGGTGATTTTGCCTGGTTTTTTGTTTTAAATTGGGGACAAAATGAATGTTGAGCGGTTTTCTCTTAAAACGGGAGCACAGCCTACTGATAATTTGGACTTCTAGGAAAGCAGTAAGCCTGAATCTGGCGAAAATGACACGGAATTTGGCGATTATGAATGATAATCTGGCGAAAATGATAGCCA
>NZ_JBAVFI010000103.1:0-3250 GCF_049588175.1 Mesobacillus sp. | reverse complement strand
AATAAGGGTCATTGGAACAATACAAGGATGAAAAAAGCCAATCCAATGTTCCAATAAGGGTCATTGGAACAATACAAGGATGAAAAAAGCCAATCCAATGTTCCAATAAGGGTCATTGGAACAATACGAGGATGAGAAACGGCCAACCCAATGTCCCAATTGAGGATATTGGAACAATCTAATGAAGAAAACCTCCAACGAATTGTTTTAACAAAAATCCCCGGCAGACTATCAGTCTGCCGGGGATTTTATTATTAAGTAATTACCCTTCTCCAGGAATGAATTCAAGCTTCTTCCTTAATTTCTCCTCACTGTAAATCCAGCCTGTATAGGAGCTTAGAATTCCTAATTCTTTGCTGAGATTCACGACAGCAACAAATGGATAGTGGCCATTGCTGC
Organism: Mesobacillus sp.; assembly: GCF_049588175.1. GTDB lineage: Bacteria > Bacillota > Bacilli > Bacillales > Cytobacillaceae > Mesobacillus. The sequence continues at coordinate 2,851 of NZ_JBAVFI010000103.1, read as the reverse complement.
GATAGCGCAAGTCGATGAACCTTACTTCGTAGTAATCATCATATTCATCACATTCCCAACGGTAAACTGGCGAAAATGACAGGAAGGCTGAAAGATTTTTATCTTTTTTAGCCGCTTTAAGAACCGGTGTTTCAGGAACAGGAACACGGTTAAATTGATCCAGGATCCTAACGTGGCTTTTTTGGGCACGGCCGACAAAGAATTGATGCTTGTTCATCACAGCCACTCTCCATTGGTTGAATCTCATGGTAGGGGCAATAATGATGTCTGTGGCATCAGGAACAATTTTTATAACAGCTTGCTTTACCCGGTGTTTAACAATGAACCGGTATATATAGTAGAAAACAAGGATTGCGTATATTGTCAGGAAAGTGTATCCAGGATTTGCTCCAAATGCCCATAGAAACAATCCGACAACATGAATTCCGAAAATAATTGGATCAAAGGTGTTAATTACTCCTAAAGCGACCCATTTCGACGAGAAAGGCCTTAAAGCCTGTGTTCCATATGCGTTGAAAATGTCGACGAAAACATGAAGGAATACAGCGATAAATGTCCAAATCCATAAATGAAGCAAATTTGCTTCCGGATGGAAAGCGTATATAACCCCTGTAATCAGCAGCGGCCAAAGAATCACTGCGGGGATTGAATGGGTGATTCCACGGTGGTTACGTATATAAACTGCATTATTCTTCAATTTCAATACAGTGTCAATATCGGGAATTTGTGAGCCGATGAGTGTCGCAATTAAGACACTGCTGTCAGTGACGGTGCTTTCACTGACTGCGGGATCGAGCGTTGCTAATCCGCCAAGCGCAAATCCCATTACTACGTGGGTTCCGGTATCCATCTAACCGCCTCCTTAAAAAGATTTTTTAGTTTCATGAAGTTATAGGTAGTTAAAAGTTCTTGTCACAACAGAAATTATAGTTTACTTTTAAAGGGTTATATTCAGCAGTCTGCCCTTTACGATCAATATTTTTTCATAAAGGAGCTGTCTAGCATGATTCAAATGATTATCCAGTATGAGGTAAAACAAAGTCTGCTTGGCCAATATCGGGAGGCTATCGATAAAATTTCAGATATGCTCCCTGAGTTTGAGGCAGATATGTTTTCATACAGCCAGTCGGATCAAAGGAATATGTTCATTGAATCATTCTATGTACCGACTGAGGCACATTATCATGCAATGAAAAAATTACGCCTTTCCCGGAGCCATTCTGTATTCGGCCGCCTTGAAGACTTCGTGCCTGGCGGGCTTGAACGCATAGGCTTCATGGCCATAAAGCAGAAACGATAATATTATATTCCCAAATTAGCGGGATGTTTAACACTTGGAGGAACAAAATTGGCAACAGACATCAAGAAAAGTGTAGAAAAGATGGATATAAAATCCTTTCAGGATGACTTGATCGGATGGTTTGCAAGTGAGCAGCGTGATTTACCGTGGAGAAAAGATAAGGATCCTTACAAAGTATGGGTATCTGAAATCATGCTACAGCAAACGAGAGTAGATACCGTCATCCCATATTTTAATCGATTTTTGGATCATTTTCCAACGGTTGAGACGCTGGCAAATGCTGACGAAGAAAAGGTACTGAAGGCCTGGGAAGGTCTTGGGTATTATTCCCGGGTACGCAATTTACAAACCGCTGTCAGGGAAGTACATGAAAAATATAGTGGTAAAGTTCCGGATTCACCTTCGGAGATTTCTTCATTAAAGGGAGTTGGCCCATACACAGCTGGTGCCATTCTGAGCATCGCCTACGGTTTGCCAGAACCAGCTGTTGATGGAAACGTGATGAGAGTATTGTCCCGTATTTTGCTGATTTGGGATGATATCGCCAAACCGTCCTCACGAAAAAATTTCGAAGAGGCAGTAAGAGAGCTTATCTCTCACGAAAATCCCTCGTTTTTCAATCAGGCACTGATGGAGCTTGGTGCTCTTATTTGCACTCCAACATCGCCATCATGTTTGCTATGTCCGGTCAGGGAGCATTGCCAGGCCTTTCATGCAGGTGTCCAGTCTGAATTGCCGGTGAAAACTAAAAAGAAAAAACAGAGAAATGTGCAGCTGGCTGCAGGCATCTTTACGAATGATGAAGGAAAAATCCTGATTCGTAAAAGACCGGAAACGGGTTTACTTGCTAACTTATGGGAGTTTCCCACTGTTGAACAGAGCCTTGATTTCCAACGCCAGCGCGATCAGCTTGCAGAGCATTTTGAAGAACAATATGAAATAACACCGAAGGTTCATGAGTCTATCGGGCAAATCGATCATGTTTTTTCGCATTTGAAATGGAATATTCAGGTGTACAGCGCCAGTTTTACAGGGGGAATCAAGGAAACGCCACAGTTAAGACTTGTTTCCGAAAATGAAATCGAAGAATTTGCTTTCCCGGTCCCATACCAAAAGATGCTTAAGCAGTATCTCGAATACAAAAAGGCTGACTAACCATTGAGTTATCAGCCTTTTTATTTTTTTATCACAGGTTCGGTCTTGCTCAATTGTTTATGCGTTGGATATCAGTCATAGCTTTGTTTTGTGCCATGTGAATAATCAGCTTCATGACGATTCAAGCCGCCTCTTCGTTCAATTTCTTCAATGATTTCCCTATGGATTGACTGGCCTTCAACATTTAAGTAAGGTACCATTTGCTGCAGGGAATGGTGAAAGAAAGCAAGCTCACTGTCCTTCCAATCCGTTTTCGACATCATCGACAATTCGGTCATATCGCGTCCTACATACATCTGTATCATCCTTTCAAGTGTATTTAACCTATGGTTATTGTTTTCAGCTTCGAATGTTTTTATCAAACAGATAGAGGGTGATTTCTTCCGCATTGTCATA
>NZ_JBAVFI010000102.1:0-2548 GCF_049588175.1 Mesobacillus sp. | reverse complement strand
GCATTTAATGGGATGCATCTGTTGTATCTACGTGCTTCAGATGGTTGAAATTCAGCCCGATGAAGACAACGGACAGAAGTACGAATCCTGCGCCAACTAAAAATGGGATGTGCGAGTTAAACACTTCTCCTAATTTTGCAGCCATGAAAGGTGCAATGGCAGCACCAATGAAGCGCAGAAAGCTGTAAGCAGCTGAAGCAGTCGCTCTTTCTACTGGAGCTGCATCCATAACGGCTGTTGTAATCAAAGTATTGTTATTCCCCAATATCGCGCCGGCAAAAATAACAGCGCTGATCACGATCCACGGTGTCGATGCAAAGATTCCTATGATCATAAGATCAAAAGCAAATAGAATCAACATGAAAACCATAGCCTTAACAGTACCAAACCATTGTTGAAGCTTAGGCGCCATAAATACAGACGTAAGAGCCAGCAGGATACCCCATCCTAAGAATACGTAGCCAAGTCCCTTGGGCTCCAGACCCATAACAAAGGGAGCGTATGCCATGATGGTGAAGAAACCAACATTATATAAAGCTGCTACAATCCCTAATAGCAAAAGGGAACGGTGCCTCATTGCGTGGAATGGTGCGAGTAAAGAAGTCTTTGATTTTTTAACAGAATGCACCTTTGCATTAGGCATTAATAGGATAAGAAGAATAAAGGCCAATACCATTAATGTGGCAACCCCAAAAAATGGAGCTCTCCAAGTCAAGGACCCTAATGTCCCGCCAAGCAGCGGTCCAATTGATATGCCAAGCCCTACGGCTGCCTCATAAAGAATGATTGCTTTTGCTGTTCCGCTATCTGAAAGAGAAACAATCGCTGCCAGTGCTGTTGCTACAAACAGCGCATTTCCAAGTCCCCAACCGCCCCTTAATCCAACCAATGTCCAAATATTTTCAGCGAATCCTCCCAGGGCAGACACAACTGCAATAATCGAAATTCCCAGAAGGAGAGTGCCTTTGCTGCCAAGCCTTGATGATACCGTTCCAGTGATCAGCATGGCGAATGCCATTACTGCATTATAGCTTGTATATAGTAAAGTTACCTCACTTGGAGTCGCATTCAAATTATGCGCAATCGTCGGTAAGACCGGGTTTACCAGCCCCATTCCCATAAAAGCCGTGATTGCCGCAAAGAAGACCGCCCATACAGCGACAGGCTGGTGTAATATTCCGGAAGTAGTGGCTGAATCAATTGTTAAAGGTTTTGCTGCAGTTTGTGATTTTGAAGTCATTCTTCCTTCTCCTTTAATCCTTTTTTCGATTTATAATAATTTTTTGAAGGAATGCCTGATGACGTCTCCCCGGCTGATGATCCCAGCCAAAACACCATTTCGTTCAACAGGCACTTTCTTAATTTGTTTCTTGCCCAAAAGTGCCGCAATATTTTCAATTTCCTGGTTCCAAGCCACCTTTTGCACTTTCTTCTGAGCAATGACCATGACGTTCAAGTCCAAGACCTTTTGGGTCCTCACCTCAAATTCATCATCATCTCCCCTGATAACATCAACATAATAAAAAGAGTCAACGACGATATCCTTGTGTTTTCCGATATTTCGCATGATATCCCCATCGCTTATATAAGCGACAATTTCATTCCGCTCATTCACCACGGGCAGCCCGCTGATTTGATGGTCAATAAACTTCTCGATTACCAAACGCACATTGTCTGTATCTTTAACCTTGTAAACTGTCGAATTCATGATTTCATGAGCTTGCATATTAAACTCCTGTCTGTAAAAGAGTATACTAAACCGAAAAAAATAATTGTATGATGCAACTATATGATTGTATAATACAACTATTAACTATGTCAATGTTGCTTTCCAGAGATATACAGCAAATTGACAAAAGCCTGTGTTATATTATCATGTAACCTAGAGGAAGTATTCGGGGTGAAAAAACGATGAAAAAAGAAGCACTGGAAACGATTGAACTTGAATTGGCAATCCTGATCCGCCGGCTTACATCTGTTTCAACGGATAAAAGAAAAACCAGCCTTGACCGGTCTGGGTACCTCCTGCTTCGGAGACTATCCGCTTTAGGTCCTGCAGGGGTGAAGGTGCTGGCTGCTGAGTTTGACCTTGATATCTCTACGGTCAGCAGGCAAGCAAGGGCATTAGAGGATAAAGCGTATGTAAAAAAAGTTCCTGATTCACAGGATGGCCGTTCATATTTCTATGAAATTACAGAAGCCGGTCTTGCAGAATTAACCGCCAACCAATTGTCCAGATTAGACAGCATTACTAATCTGCTAAGTGACTGGACTGATGGTGACCGTGAAAATTTGGGACATCTGTTGAAAAAATTCAATCACTCTTTAAAAAATAGATAATAAAAAAAGGGCAGGCGGAATGTTTCTTAAACCATTCAGCCTGCCTTTCTTTGTATGATAATCACTTTGCCCACTTTTCCAGCAGTGGTCCGCTCTCCCCATAAACCGGATCAGTTTCTGGCAATGGCACATTTTTGATCTGAGACAAGGCTTGCGCTCGTACTCCCGGATCTTTTTTGTTCAGATTAGGGATACTTCCATTCGGATA
>NZ_JBAVFI010000101.1:0-1815 GCF_049588175.1 Mesobacillus sp. | reverse complement strand
CCTGTACACTATATGTAAAAATTGATTACTTTTCTGTAAATAAAAAAGACCAGCTAAATAGCCAGTCTCCAGATCAAGCAATTACTTCATGATATTTGAAATAAGTCGATAATTTGGATTCTACATGAGATTTCCATTCACCCAGCGGAACATCCAGGTCCTGTAGCACCTTATAAGCATGAACCCATGCGCTCATTTCAGCAGTTATTCGGTAGGACCAGTCATTCAGCCATTGTTCATAGTCAAGTTCACCATTTACAAAGTCTATTAAATGCCCTATTTCATGGGCAAAAGCATAAATATTTTCCAAAGTCGTTGATAATGGAATTGTAATGGACATGTTAGGATTAAAATTGATTTTTTTCTTAGAATCGAGAATCACTTTGCAGTTCAACTTTTCCGCCTCTTCTACTAAACGTAAAAAAGTGCCATATGTCACCATACCTTTTCCCCTTTTATCTAATAGTTTTTCTCTCTATTATATACATTTTCACAAAAAGGTATACCTTTTTTCTTAATATTCTGATAAGTTTATTGATAATTCTTTTTAATAAATTCTTCAATCAGAACTTTTTTCCCCTGCATATCTTGATAAAAGGCGCTTTTAAACTTGCGAGTTGAAAGCTTGAATAGTCCAGTGGTAATGCTCTGGCAACTTTAAAAGGATTATTTCCAAAGAATTTAGAATATAAGTAACAAAAGTCAGAAAAATTGGAGAGTGGAAACATGATTCATGATATAAAGGAATATGTAAAATATCTAGATGGTATACATAAACGAACAATGCAATATGTAAAAGTAATACCTAATGAACTCTTAGATTGGAAGCCTTATGAAGATAAATTTTCTACAGGTGATTTATTGCGCCATATCGCATCATCTCGGTTAATGTTTCTTGGTATATTTGAACACGGAAAGTGGATATACACAGGACACGATACTGGTAAGGGGGCTTCTCTTGAGGATATTTCAAATTATTTAGAAGCATGTCAGATTAAACTAACAGAGGGTCTAATAAAAGTTAGCAACGATGGGTTGACAAAAAAAGTTTTAACCCTTCATGGTCATGAAGTTAGCGTGTGGAGAATACTAATGGCAATTCCGGAACATGAAATCCATCACCGAGGACAAATCTCTACATATTTACAGATGAACAAAATTGAACCACCTCAAATTTTCGGATTAAAAATTGAGCAAGTTAAAAAAATATAATATCATGAAAGAGCTTTGGACATCATCGTTTATCCAAAGTTTTATTTTTCATTTTAAAAGGAATCAAAAGCTGACCTCACCAGGAACCTGAATAGGAGAAATAACAGGCGGAACGGTAGAAAAATCAATTCCGGTATGCTAAACAAGACATCACTGACAAAATCCCAAATCCCGTACATACCTTCCTGTTTTTTCTTCCTTCTTTTTTCAGCACGTTTTTCGTTAAACATGGTGAGTCCTCCCGATATGGTAATACTATATTTTCTTTTTCTAGATCCTTTATATTTAAATTAAATGAATCCCTGTACTTCCATTACAAATACAGAAAAACCGCCAAGGTACAATGGGGGGGAAAACCTTTTAGAAAGATTGCTTCATTTGGTCCAATAGCTCAGCTGAATCATGTGCCAAAACCATTTCACCATTTACAATGGCATAAGCTGAATTCCTGCATTCCTTGCATCTGCTTTGACATTCGTACTCTTGAACAGTTACATTTTTCTTGGCTAAGAATTCCTGATAACCCGCAAAATCATCTTCCGTTAAAAACTGCTGAAGATTCTTTTGGCAGAATTCAATCTTAACTTTCTTTTGTTTTGAAAA
>NZ_JBAVFI010000100.1:0-3133 GCF_049588175.1 Mesobacillus sp. | reverse complement strand
TAGAAGCCAGACTGTCAAAAGTACACCTATTAATGTGAGGAGAGCGAAAAACAAATAAACCACATATATATTATATTCCTCAAATATAATGCCCCCGATAAAGGTGAAAAACCAATTCCCAAGTCCATTGCCGACCGCAGAATAAAATGTAACAGCCGTTGCAGTCATTCTGGCAGGTGTAATTTCCCTGATATATTGGAGCCCTGCCGGAATAAATAATCCAAGTGAAAATCCTTGAATGACAGCCGAGAAATAAATAAGAGATAAACTTGGTTCAGTAAAATAAAATATCCATCTTATTAATGATACTATTGAAGCAATTAAAGCTACCTGAAGCAACCCAAGCTTGCTGATCCAACCGCCTGCCACTCTCATAAACGGAATCTCGGATAACACTGCGATCAGAAATGCAATTCCAATTCCTGTGTATGTTCCTCCTCTATCCTCAACAAATAAGCTAAAATAAAAGTTGTTGGCAAGGTTTGGCCCAAAAATTAAGAATGTCACAGCCAGAAATAAAAGGAATCGTTTCATTCCCATTAACTCCTTCATACCAGACAGCATTCTTATAGGTGTGACAGCAGCTTCTTTTGGCATTTTAACAGAAAGAACTGCTGCGATCAGCATGGTTATTAAAAAACTATAAAAAATCACCTGAGGATTCCATTCAGATAATTTCCCCATTATAAAAACAGCAATACCGAAGCCAAGTGAGCCAAACAAGCGGATATTTCCATAATTCACGCCAGCTTTGCTAGTATATTTTAACGAAATGCTATCCGACAAAGGGATAATGGCACTTTGAAATATTGCAAGGATCGTTGCTGCGAGAATGAATGAGAAGAAACTTTCAAAAAACAGATATCCCAGTGCAGCAAATCCAGTTATCAAGGTTGTTAAAGTCAACAGCCGATTATGAAGATTTTTCATATCCGAAATCATGCCCCAAAAAGGCTGAAAGAAAATCATGATGACAGGGCCGATGGACAGTATGATTCCTATCTGATATCCATTTAATTTTTCAACTTGACTTAGATACACGCTCAATAAAGGAAACAAACTTCCGAATCCAAAAAACACAAAAAGGTAGAAGCCTTGCATCGAATAAATATCTCGTTTAACTCGCGTCTCCATTAATGCCCTCCGTACTATACAGGTTGTAGAGTTATATTTTACCACTATTTAAATATAAGAATAGTTTATTTAAATGAAAGGATAATAAAAGAAAATATAAAGCGTTTCCATTTGATATTTATCATGTTAAAATAATGTTGCTTTGAAGTGATCAGACGTCTGCTCACTATTTTATGTTTATCATCAATTTGACCCACATGAGGCGGTGATACTATGAAAGAAGTTGTGTTAAGCTTACTTGCAGGATTATTAGTTGGGGTAGTTTTCAAATTTTTAAAACTGCCGCTGCCAGCGCCACCTGTTCTTGCCGGAGTAATTGGTATTGTAGGGGTGTATTTAGGAGGATTGGCCGGGGAATGGATTTTGAATTATTTCAAATGATTTAATTAGGGTTTTAACAGCCAAAAAAAATCCACGGATATCCGCGGATTTTTTGTTATTTTTATAGAACTTTTTGCCTGTAAACAGGTTTTGCTGATGGAATACTTTTGCTGCTCAAAGCTTCTGCAGGTTTCGAGTTAAGGTAAATATAAATGGTGCCTACAAAAAATGCTCCCCCGATAATATTACCAATCGTAACAGGCACTAGATTAAATAAGCCTGAAGCCAGACTGATTGTTTCAGGATGCGGGATAAGAAGGGCAATCGAAAATAAAACCATATTTGCAATGCTATGTTCGTATCCTGATACCACAAATGCAAAGACAAGCAGCAGCGTAACCCCGATTTTAGCTCCATCTCCTTTTATATGTAAAGGAATCCAAACAGCCAGGCATACAAGCCAGTTGCAAAGGATTGCTCGGAAAAATAACTGATAAACCGGAGTGTTCATTTTTAAATTTACCGTTTCCATCATATACTGGGATTTTTCCGGCGAGGAAAAAAGACCTGAAAGCATTATGATTACAGCAAAAAAAACAGCTCCTAAAAAATTCCCCGTATAACAAACTATCCAGTTTTTAACCGTATCCATCCATGAAGTTGCTCTTTTTAATGAACTGATTGTCAGCATCATCGTATTGCTAGTAAATAATTCTGCTCCTCCGTATAAAATCAGTACAAGTGCCAGCCCGAAGAAAATCGAGCTTACAATTGGAGTTCCAGGAGAATGCAAATCATAAAAGTATTCACCCAGCCGATATGAAACCATAATTCCAAAACCAATGTACACACCAGCTAGAGCTGATCGCAACATATACTTCGTTTTTGATTCATTCAAATAGGCCCTCTTTTTAAGTGCTGTGTTCACTGCCTGATCGATAGGATGTACTTCCATAAAAGACCTCCACTTGTGAATAATATCACAATTAAATTATGTCTTAATCTTATACCTGTAACCTCCTTTTGTTAATAGATTCTGACATGAACTAATTTTGACAGTTATTGAAGCGTTTTCATAAGGGTGCAACCCTCGGTCTTTTTGTCTTTGTATGCTATTTCCAGTCTTTTTACTGAATTCGGTTCTATATGAGGTAGGGGTATACCCTCATTATTTACGCCTAATTTGTATAACTTGTGGCTTTTCTTTCTATAGAGATGATTTCAGCTGCAAGCGCACAAATTTCGAAGTTTTACGTGTCTCACTTTATCCACAATACATTGAATAAACTTCCACAAATCAACGCCTCATGTGCAAAATACAAATGTTATCCAATAAGTCTCTTACTTTCCGCTCCAGCTGACAAAGTACCATATCAATAATGCGATGTTTCATAGAGTATGTAAAAAAGCCCTTTAAGAAAAGGGCTTCACCACTCAGGAATCATAGTTTATAACTGTGCCATCTAAATGTTTTTTATCCATCTGGTTCAGAAGTTTCCGGTTATGCTTTGATTCGAAGATAATATTGAAATCATAATCGGGCGGATATAGTTCTGCTGCAGGAATATTGAGCTTAAGACGCTTATAATTCACCTGAATCTTCTCACCCTTAATCTGGACAATATAATTTCCATTTTCATCTGGTCCTTTATAAATGATTCCAAGCTCACCCATTGTG
>NZ_JBAVFI010000099.1:0-1630 GCF_049588175.1 Mesobacillus sp. | reverse complement strand
GGCCACACTTGACCCGAAACGTCCCATCCCAATTACTGCATACTGCTTTGCCATAAAAATATCCTCCTACCCAATCATCACTTTTCCAGCAGGATAACGGTAATGATCTTCTTTTCTTTTTTTCGCTACTGCAAAAGCAAGTGTCATCGGTCCAATACGGCCCGCGAACATCGTAAATGTTATCAATATTTTCCCAAATGGTGACAGTTCGGGAGTCAATCCCATTGACAGACCGACTGTTGCAAAGGCGGATACTGTCTCAAAGAACAACATCAGAAAATCTTTTCCCGGTTCTGTAATAGTCAACACCATTGTAACGAAAATAATTAAAAATAGTGCGATTAGTGTTACTGTAAGTGATTTATAAATGATCGTGTAGTCCATTCTTCTGCCGAAGAACGTGACATCCTCCCTGCCCCGAATTTGCGCTTTTACGGCGCCCATCAGAATGGCAAATGTAGTGGTCTTGATACCGCCGCCCGTTGAGCCTGGGGATGCCCCGATAAACATCAGGAAGATAATCAGGAATAATGTCGTTTGTGTTAAGTCACCAATATTCAATGTATTAGAGCCGGCAGTCCTTGGGGTCACAGATTGATAAAAGGAACCTAATATTTTCCCGGCCATCGAGAGTGGTTTCAAAGTGGCTGGATTGTTATATTCAAGGATAAAGATCAGCAGTGCACCGCCAAGTACAAGAACCCCGGAAACGGACAGTACCATTTTGGAATGAAGTGAAATCCTTTTTGTGCTTTTATATTCAAAAAGCTCATTCATTACAATGAACCCTATACCGCCTAAACTGATCAGAGAAATTAGGGTGATATTGATAACAGGATCATCAGCGTATGCGGTAAGCCCGCGAAACTCTCCCATTAAGTCAAATCCAGCATTATTGAAGTTCGATACCGCATGGAAAAAACCAAAATATATCGCCTTACCAGCGGCCATGTCCTGAGCAAACCTTAGAGATAACAGGATTCCTCCTGCAATCTCGATAACGGCTGTAAAAATGAGAATCCGCTTAACAAGCCGGACCACACCTTCCACCGTGGCATTGTTCAATGATTCCTGGATGATCAGCCTCTCTTTTAACGAGATTCTTTTCCCAAGGATAAATGCCAACAGTGTTGCAAAACTCATAAATCCAAGCCCTCCGATCTGAATCATCGAAAGGATGACAATTTCACCGAACTGTGTGAAGGTATCACCTGTATCGACTACTACGAGCCCCGTTACGCAGGTAGCTGATGTGGCTGTGAACAAAGCATCCAGCAAGGATAGCCCTTTGCCGTCAGTCGTAGCGGCGGGCAGTGAAAGCAGCAGCGATCCCAACAGGATAATCGACCCAAAACCAAGGACAAGTACCTTTGGAGGATCAAGCTTAAAAAGCATTTTCCTGCGCATGTTGTTTTCTCCTTCTCCCCTTAGTATGAGGAATTTTGTTAGTAATATTTCTTTGGCAGGGACTTAATGATTTTAACGGATCATAAACGACATAGGTCATCACGCAAAACAAAAAAGCCCCCAGAGGCTAAAAAGATAAATAGCCTTGTGGACTTTTGAACAGACTCGTCTCACAAGCTTCATCTTCCTCTTCTGCAACGCTTGCGGAGTTAGCTGTCGGATT
>NZ_JBAVFI010000098.1:0-2808 GCF_049588175.1 Mesobacillus sp. | reverse complement strand
GAATAAATCACTGACAATCGGCTTACTCATACTGTCTTTCCTGTTGGTCATCGCCTTTACGGCGCCATACCTTCCGTTTGTTGACATATCATTAAAAGAGCAAGTGATGAGGCAGAAAGAAGATGGCGGCTATGAACTGCCGCCTTTCGTCCCGTCAAAAGAATACCCAATCGGCTCGGATGCGAATGGAGTCGATTTATTGAGCAAGGTGTTGCTCGGGACGAAGGAAACGCTGCTTACCATTCTGGCGATTGCCCTGATCCGGTATATCTTCGCCCTACCACTTGCACTGGCGAGCTTTTATTCACGATTTTTCCATAAAATCCTCATCGTGTGGAATCGGTTGTTTTCATTCATGCCGCCAATTTTCTTTATCATTTTGATCGTGGGCACACCGTTTATCGTTTTTTCGGATAATCGGTATCTGTGGTTCATGATCGTACTTGCACTGATCGAAGTAGGCAGGGTGGCGGATATATTTTATCAAGGGATGTTGGATATCAAGAAAAAACCTTATGTGGAGGCTGGAATCGTCGCCGGCTCTTCGGCGCTGACGATGCTGCGGAACTACTATTGGCCGCCGTTAAGACCCTTCTTCATCGTCCAGTTTTTTTCGGACCTGGGGAGGATCCTCTTCCTGATCGGTCAGCTTGGAATCGTCGAAATCTTTTTCAGCGTTGAATTCGTTTCACAATTGAGCGGGGGGTATAAAGCCATGAATACCTCGAATATTTGGCCGACCTATTACCTGAATCTCACCAAGCACATCTGGTCGCACCCATGGCTGCCGATCACAGGCACCATTGCAATAGGCATCACGATTTTCGCATTTTCACTCACAAGCAATGGACTGCAGCAATATTTTGATAAGAAATATAAAAGGATTTAAAACGATGGGAGCATGGGGACGTACCTTATGCTTCCTTTTTTTAATAGAGGCTTTCATTGGATTCTATCATCCTATGGTGCTGAAGTATTTTAGAAGCAGAGGAAACGTCCCTTTGCTTCGTGAAAATGGGGAATTTTTGTCCAATGGATTGATGGTAAAAAAAGGATATGTCTTTTTGAAAATATTATTCTGGTAAAATGAATTAGTCAAACATCATAGAACATACTTTAGGGGGATTAACAAATTGGAAGTTGTTTTAGAGTTTATAAAAAAGAGATGGAAGTATATTGTAACGGCATTGATTGCTCTTGGTATTGGAGCGACGAGTGGTCCTTCACAAGTGCAAATGGATAGTGCGAATGCTGAGGTAGCTGAATTAGAGAAACAACTGAATACTAAAACAGAAACAGTAGCAAGCCTCGAAACCAAAAATAAAGATTTGCAAGCGAAAGTAGATGAAGCAGCTCCGTGGTTTAAAATACAAGAAGATGAGCGGAAACGAAAAGAAGCAGAAGCTAAGGCCGCCGAAGAGAAACGTTTAGCGGAAGAAAAGGCAAAGCAAGAAGCAGAGGAAGCCGCTAAAGCTAAAGCGGACGCGGACGCAATAGCAGCCGCAGAAGCAGAAGCTGCACAATTACAACAGCCAATTACCGCTGAAAAAGCGAAAGAAATTGTTGAGGATTATTCTATTGGAGAAAATGAAAGTTTAAATGACTTTTCTTTTGAAAATGGAGAGATACAAGCAACTGTTGAATTAGCTCCAAGTGAACTGTTTTCTGCAATGGATTTAGCAGTTAACGCATACAGTCAATTATCAGATGAATTATTAAACCATGAAGGCTGGCAAATACTAACTATTACATATGCTGGTGTAGGGACTATTAGCATGAATCGTAATGAAAAGGAAACAAATGATTTTGGTGATTATTTCCCGACAATGGAAATTGAAGAAAGAATTAATTGATAAAAGGTGGAAGCATGGGGACGTACCTTATGCTTCCTTTCTTTAATAGAAGCTTTCATCGGATTCTATCATCCTAGGGTGCTGAAATTTAGTTGGAAGAAGCAGAGGATACGTCCTTATGCTTCTAGGAAGAAGCGAAGGATACGTCCCTTTTGAAGTGGAGGGAACGGGTCTCTGTTTCTACTATTCACGAGTTTTCCATTGGGATTTATAGCCTTATCTGGTACAATGAAATTGTTACTCATCCCCATAGTTCTTCTCTTATTCTCCTCAAATCAGCCTAATTTTACCTTGAAAGGAGCCCGCCTATCATGCTTCAAAAAGCCCGTGAGTTATTGCAAAATCATTTTGGTTATTCTTCTTTTCGCCATGGTCAGGAACAGGCTATCAGTTCTGTACTGGACGGAAAAAATACGGTTTGTGTCATGCCGACTGGCGGCGGTAAGTCCATTGTCTATCAAATCCCTGCACTTGTGCTGCCGGGGACGACGATTGTCATTTCACCGCTAATCTCCTTGATGAAGGACCAGGTCGATACGCTTGTCCAGCTTGGCATTCCGGCGACCTATATCAACAGCTCGCTGACAGCCGGGGAAGCGGCTGCCCGCATGGATGATGCGCGCCGAGGAAAGTACAAACTGTTATATATTGCACCCGAGCGGCTTGGGTCATGGGAGTTCATGGACGATCTTCAGGACATGGACATCCCGTTGATTGCGGTCGACGAAGCGCACTGTATTTCGCAATGGGGCCATGATTTCCGGCCGAGCTATCTGCATATATCAAGTCTTGCTGACCGTCTGCCAAAGCAGCCAATCGTGCTGGCCTTAACGGCAACTGCTACACCGAAGGTAAGGGAGGACATCTGTGCCTCGCTAAAAATAAACCCTGAGAACACCGTCATAACAGGGTTTGAGCGGACGAACTTAAGTTTCTCAGTCATTAAAGGCCAGGA
>NZ_JBAVFI010000097.1:0-4949 GCF_049588175.1 Mesobacillus sp. | reverse complement strand
CCTCTGCAGATACAAAGTCCTTTTCTTTAAAAAAAGGATACTTTGCAAGCTCGCCAGCCTCTAAAACAGGGGCAAGGCAGCAGTCCACCTTCATCCCAAATTCAGTCCACTCTGAAAGGGATTTACTTTTAAACAAATCAACAATTTCCCGGTAAACTCGGTTGGTTTCATCCGGTTTTGAATAATGTGCAGGAAGCCAATCTTCCCTGCCAACAGCCTGGCAAAAATTGTTCCAGAACTTAGGTTCAAGTGCACCCAGACTAATATAGCGTTCATCTTTCGTTTCATACAGCCCATAACCGATGACTGTTCCGTTCAGCACCGAAACGCCATTTTGGTATCCCGTTTCCTTTTCAATTAAAACATGGTTTGCCATCAAGGATGCCATGCTGTCGGCAATCGAAATACAATGATAGCTCCCTTCGCCTGTTGATCCGCGGGCAACCAGACCAGCGAGGATCCGCTCGCTGGCTGCCATGCCGCCAATATAGTCGGCAATCGTATTCGTTGGCTGCACCGGCTTCCCGCTGCTCTCCTTCAGCTGGGCAAGGGCACCGCTTAGACTCATGTAATTTAAGTCATGGCTGCCAAGCTGCGACATCGGGCCGCTGTTTCCATAGCCGGTAATCGAGCAATAGACAATGCGGGGATTTATATAGCTTACCGTCTCATATCCGAGTCCGAGCTTTTCCATAACACCAGGGCGGAAACTCTCAACGACTGCATCGGCATCTGCAAGGAGACCCAGTGCTATTTGCCTTCCTTCTCCATGCTTCAAATTGATCACAATACTTTTTTTCCCCCGGTTGTGAGCAGTAAATACGTAACCGTAACCTGTATTCCTGGCAGGATCTCCTTCTGGGGCTTCCACCTTTATGACTTCCGCTCCTAATTCAGCCAGCCTCATCGTCGCAAAAGGTCCAGGTATATAATTAGTGAAGTCGATAATTTTAATCCCATTCAGCATGGTGCAAAATCCTTTCTTTTAGCTGACTGTCAATTAGAAAACAGCTCTTCCATTTGCTTGCGGAGCATGAACTTCTGGATTTTTCCGCTCGCATTACGCGGCAACGCATCAACGAATATATATTTCCGAGGACGTTTGTAATTTGCCAGGCTGTCGCTATTCTTGCACCATTCGTCAAGCTGCTCCTCTGTGATCTGGGGATCTTTTTTTACAACAAAGGCAGTGACGCTTTCACCCCAACGGTCATCAGGCTGACCTACAATGGCCACGTCAAGAACGCCTTCATGCGCATGCAGGACATCTTCCACTTCGCGCGGGTAGATGTTTTCGCCGCCGCTTATGATCATGTCATCCACCCTGTCTTTGACCCAGAGATAGCCTTCTTCATCCAGGTATCCGATATCGCCTGAATGGTACCACCCTTTATGCATTGCTTTTTCAGAAGCTTCTTCTCGGTTAAAATAGCCTGACATCAAGCAAGGTCCCTGAACGATGATTTCACCGCTTTCTCCTGGAGGCAGGATGTCATCAGGATCAGAAGGGCCATCCTCATTCGGTCTGACAATCCTGATTTCATGGTTTAAACAAGCCTGCCCTGCCGCTCCTGCCTTGGATAGCTGATCGTCTTCAGAAAGGAAGGTAATCGCAGGACCCATTTCCGTCATCCCATATGCCTGGACTAGCTTAATTCCCAGTTTGTCATGGCAAGCATGGACGAGCGATGGCGCCATCGGAGCAGCACCATAAAGTCCAAGTTTCAGGCTTTCGATATTATAATCCTCCAATTTTTCCTGTAAAAGCATATTCCACATCGTTGGCGCTGCGAAGAATTTCGTCACTTTTTCAGAATCAATCAATTCCAGCACTTTCTTCGGTGCAAATTGGTGGAGGATCACATTGCTCCCTCCAACGTGTACACGCGGCAGGAATGCGCAGTGAAGCTCTGCGCAGTGGAACATCGGCGCAGTCACAAGGCCAACATCCTTCACTCCCAGTTTTGTTGAACCAATGACAAGAAGGCTTTGCTCTACCATATTTCGGTGCTTATGCATGACCCCCTTTGGCCTGCCCGTCGTACCGCTTGTATACATGATTGCATACAAATCATTTTCATTTACTTCGATATCAACCGGCTGTGGTTCCGCGGACTGTACTTTTTCATGGTAGCTCGCCGCATACTCCGGCGTTTTTTCATCAATGAACCAGAATGCAATATGAGGAAAGCGATTTTCAATTGAAGCAATAACTTGTTCCACTGCGTTTTCAAAAAGAACGACCTTTGGAGCAGCATCGTTCAGAATGTAAGCAACCTCCTCGCCCATAAGTCGGAAATTGATTGGATTAAAGACAGCTCCGATTTTGGCACAGGCAAAGAAGGCTGTACCCAGCTCCTCTGTATTGAAAAGGAAGGTGGATACTCGATCACCTTTTTTAACCCCTTCATTTAAAAGGGCATTAGCAAGCCGGTTTACCTCATCGTTCCATTGACTGTAAGTAAAGCGGACATTTTTGCGGGCATCATAGAGGGCTTCCTTTTTCGGGAATTTCATTACGGTCAGGTCAAAAATCTTGCCGATCGTCGTGCTCATTTTCATTCCTCCTGGTAAATGTCGTTTTCTTGCTTTACTGTGCATTTCCGGGTGTATGCTGCTGGTGAAAATCATCTATATAATTGCTTCTTGTTGTAAGAAAGAAGATTACCTAATCAAGATTTTGAAGAAATACCCCGTAACCTTCTTTAAGCCTTTTTAAAGAAAATATTTGGTTTGCTTTAATCCAACCTCTCAATAATCGTGGCGTTCGCCATTCCATGACCTTCACACATTGTCTGCAGCCCATAGCGGCCACCGGTTCTCTCAAGTTCGTGCATCATGGAAATCATGAGGCGTGCGCCGCTGGCTCCTAGCGGATGTCCAAGCGCGATTGCTCCTCCATTCGGATTCAGCTTTGCAGGGTCAGCACCCGTTTCCTTCAGCCATGCCATCGGAACTGGAGCAAATGCTTCATTCACTTCAAACACATCAATATCCTCAAGCTTCAAGCCTGCTTTTTGGAGCACTTTTTCCGTGGCTGGAATTGGGCCTGTCAGCATCAAGGTCGGGTCAGAACCGACAACCACTCTTGTATGTACCTTAAAGCGCGGTTTCAATCCCAGTTCTTCCGCCTTTTCACGGCTCATCAGCAGGAGTACTGCAGCACCGTCACTGATTTGACTGGAGTTTCCTGCATGGATGACCCCATCTTCTTTGAATACTGTCTTCAAGCTTCCGAGAACCTCAGGTGTCGTGCCTTCACGAGGTCCGGAATCTTCGGTCATCATGGTTTTTTCACCATTTTCAAGGGTGACCTCGAGCGGCATGATTTCTTTTTTAAAATAACCCTCAGCCTGCGCCTTAAGTGCCCGCCTGTGGCTTTCAGCCGAGAACTCGTCAAGCTCTGTGCGAGTAAATCCATATTTCTCGGCGATTCTTTCTGCAGACAGCCCTTGATGGATGATTTCGTATCGCTCCTTCAATTTCGGGCTGAAAGGAAGCGCATCCTGATAATTCGAACCCATCGGCACTCTCGACATATTCTCCACGCCACCCGCAATCACGACGTCCATGTCACCCGCTAAAATTGCCTGTGCAGCAAAATGGACTGCCTGCTGGCTCGAACCACACTGGCGGTCAATTGTCGTTCCCGGCACTTCAATCGGGAAGCCGGCAATCAAGGCTGCCACCCTTGCAATGTCACCTGCCTGCTCGCCTGCCTGTGTCACGCAGCCAAGAATTACATCTTCAATGAGGGAAGCATCAATGCCAGCCCGTTTGACAACCTCCTTAAGTACTTCTGCAGCAAGGTCATCCGGCCGAATATCCTTAAGTAATCCTTTTCTTCTGCCAACCGGTGTTCTTACACCTTCTACTATCACAACTTCACGCATATATGAATCTTCCTTTCTGTTAATCGACATGTGTTTGTTTTTGAAATTTTTGGCGACTTAGGGATTTTTATGGACCTTATTGGAACATCCTTGAGTCGGTTTTGACTCGCAAATTGCTCTAATATTCCATTTATAAATTCCGGCCCTATAACCCCAAATTCTTGGCAATAATTGTCTTCATGATTTCATTCGTTCCTGCGTAAATGCTTGCGACTGGAATATCGCGGTATCTTCTGGCAATCTCGTATTCTTCCATATAGCCGTAGCCGCCATGGAGCTGCATGCATTCAGCGGCGATTTTGCGCGCGCTGTCGGTCAGCTTCCATTTTGCCATCGACACTTTGGTTACGATATCCTTTCCCTCGATATGCTCGGCGATCAGCTGGTCAAGGAAGGCTCGGCTCATTTCGATTTCGGTCGCCATTTCGACGATTTTAAATTGGGTGTTTTGGAATTTGCTTACCGTCTTGCCGAAGGCTTCGCGGCTTTTCACATAATCAATCGTCTGCTTCAGCATCACCTCTGAAGCTGTCTGTGCGGCAATAGCCACAAGTAGGCGCTCCTGCTGCAGTTTTTCCATCAAGTAAATGAAGCCTTTGCCCTCTTCACCAAGCAGGTTTTCCTTTGGCACTCTGCATTCTTCAAAAATAAGTTCCGCAGTGTCCTGGCAATGCAGCCCTACTTTATTCAGCTTCCTTCCCCGTGAAAAACCAGGTGCATCTCGTTCGACAACAAGCAGGCTGACACCCTTGTGCTTCGGGTTCGCTTTCGGATCGGTTTTACAGGCGACAACAATGAGATCTGACTGGATTCCATTTGTTATAAATGTTTTTTGGCCGTTTAAAATGTAGTGGTCGCCATCAAGAATAGCAGTTGTCTGGATGTTTGCCAGATCAGAACCTGTACCAGGCTCCGTCATCGCAATTGCTGTAATGATTTCACCTGTCGTGCATTTAGGAAGCCATCGTTTCTTTTGCTCTTCCGTGCCGAAAGCGGTGATATACGGAACAACGATATCATTATGGAGTCCCACTCCGACAAGCCCAGAACCTACAC
>NZ_JBAVFI010000096.1:0-6846 GCF_049588175.1 Mesobacillus sp. | reverse complement strand
ATTCACCCCAATTTTTGCTGTCAGCCGTGTTTCTGGATGGCTTGCTCATATCCTTGAACAGTATGACAACAATCGTTTAATCCGTCCGCGCGCTGACTATACAGGACCTGGAAAACAGGAATACGTGGCAATCGGATTAAGATAATTTAGAAAATAAGGAGCAATATTTTACTTTTCAGTGAAAAATTGCTGTAATAGGAGAGTGTGGGAAGTTAAGGATCTAATCCAGTTTCACAGTTGTGTCCGGGATTCAGATGCTTGGCTTCCAAAATGAAAGGTTAGGGGTGAGTTCGCCTGCTAACCTTTGATTCTGTTACTGATTTCGAAGGGAGAGAATAAAATGCAAGGTGAAAAAATTACAGTTAAAGATGGAGTATTAAACGTACCAAACAATCCAATCGTTCCATTTATCGAAGGTGACGGAACAGGTCCTGATATCTGGGCGGCTTCTGTACGCGTTCTTGATGCAGCTGTTGAAAAAGCATATAAGGGTGAACGTAAAATCGTCTGGAAAGAAGTTTTTGCGGGAGAAAAGGCATTCAATCAAACAGGTGAATGGCTTCCAAGTGAAACTTTGGAGATGATCAATGAATACCTAATCGCTATTAAAGGACCTTTAACAACTCCTATTGGCGGCGGTATCCGTTCTCTTAACGTGGCATTGCGCCAAGAACTAGACTTATTTGTCTGCTTGCGCCCTGTACGCTGGTTCGAAGGTGTTCCTTCTCCTGTAAAGCGTCCACAAGACACTGACATGGTTATTTTCCGTGAGAACACTGAAGATATCTATGCTGGTATCGAGTATGCAAGCGGATCTGACGAAGTTAAAAAGCTTATTGAATTCCTGCAAAACGAAATGGGTGTAAATAAAATCCGTTTCCCTGAGACTTCAGGAATCGGTATCAAGCCTGTTTCCAAAGAAGGAACAGAGCGTCTTGTACGTGCAGCGATCAATTACGCCATCACAGAAGGCCGTAAGTCATTAACGCTTGTACATAAAGGTAACATCATGAAATTCACAGAAGGCGCGTTCAAAAACTGGGGTTATGAACTTGCTGAAAAGGAATTCGGCGATAAGGTATTCACATGGGCTCAGTATGACAAGATCAAGGAAGAGCAAGGTGCAGATGCAGCGAACAAAGCTCAAGCTGATGCTGAAGCTGCAGGCAAGATTATCGTTAAAGACGCAATCGCTGACATTTTCCTTCAGCAGATTCTTACACGTCCAAAAGAATTTGATGTTGTTGCAACAATGAACTTGAACGGCGACTACATTTCTGATGCTCTTGCGGCTCAAGTTGGCGGCATCGGTATCGCTCCAGGAGCGAACATTAACTACGAAACTGGACACGCTATTTTCGAAGCTACTCACGGTACTGCTCCGAAATATGCAGGTCTAGATAAAGTAAATCCTTCTTCAGTTATCCTTTCTGGTGTCCTTTTGCTAGAACACCTTGGCTGGACTGAAGCAGCTAACATGATCGTCAAGTCTATGGAAAAATCAATCGCTTCAAAGGTTGTAACATATGACTTTGCACGTTTGATGGATGGAGCTACAGAGGTCAAGACTTCTGAGTTCGGTGATGAACTGATCAAGAACATGGAATAATTAAGGTGCAAAGGCTATCCTTTTAATGAGGATAGCCTTTACATAAAATTTTTTCAAAGTATCCATAAATATATGTACCTTCTGAGGAGGAAGCCTTATGTCATTGAAACGCAAAAAGATTTCAGTCATTGGTGGAGGATTCACAGGAGCAACTACAGCATTCCTGCTGGCACAAAAAGAACTTGGGGATGTAGTATTAGTCGATATCCCGCAAATGGAAAACCCTACAAAAGGTAAAGCGCTGGATATGCTTGAAGCGAGCCCGGTTCAAGGCTTTGATGCTAACATTACTGGTACATCAAACTATGAAGATACTAAGGACTCTGACATCGTAGTCATTACAGCTGGTATTGCCCGTAAACCTGGCATGAGCCGCGATGACCTTGTCCAGACTAACCAGAAGATCATGAAGAATGTTGCACAGGAAATTGCCAAACACTCTCCTGAATGCTTCATCGTAGTTCTGACAAACCCGGTTGATGCAATGACTTATACTATTTTCAAAGAGTCTGGTTTTCCTAAAAACCGTGTAATCGGCCAATCAGGGGTACTTGACACTGCGCGCTTCCGTACATTCGTGGCACAGGAATTAAATCTTTCAGTAAAAGATGTTACTGGTTTTGTTCTTGGCGGCCACGGAGATGACATGGTTCCTCTAGTACGTTATTCATACGCTGGAGGTATTCCGCTAGAAACACTTATTCCTAAAGAACGTCTCGAAGCCATCGTTGAACGTACACGCAAAGGCGGCGGAGAAATCGTTAATCTTCTTGGAAACGGCAGCGCATATTATGCACCTGCTGCTTCATTGGTTGAGATGTGCGAAGCGATTCTTAAGGATCAGCGTCGTATATTGCCATCTATTGCTTATTTAGAAGGGGAGTATGGATACGAAGGCATCTATCTTGGTGTTCCAACAATCCTTGGTGCTGGCGGAATAGAGAAAGTAATCGAGCTTGAATTAACTGCAGAAGAAAAAGCTGCACTTGATAAGTCTGCTGAGGCAGTCCGCAATGTTATGTCCGTGCTTGCTTAATCACTAACTGGTGATTATAAAATTAGTTGTGTTTTATCAGAGCATGAAATAAGAGAATCGGGGAATATTCCCCGATTTTTTTGCACAAATTAGGAAGTATATTGTTTTTGGACAAGGGAATGGAATGCAAGTATCTAAACTTCTATTGCAAAGGGGTAAAGGCTATGCTGCTTGGAAAAAAACGTAAGCTTGGCAGGAAGCTTGAAGAAATTACTGTCGGAGAAAAACTGACGTTAACTGAAAAAATAGAGGATAAAGATTTACTTTTGTATTTAGGATTAACGAATGATTCGAATCCTTTATATATACAGCATGACTACGCTTCACAAACTCCTTATGAAAAGCCGATCGTTCCAGCGATTATGCTTAATGGGATTATAACTTCAGCTGTATCGAAATATTTACCGGGACCGGGAAGCAACATTTTAAAACAAGATATAGAGTTCGTAAAGCCAGTTTACCATTATGGTACTGTCCAGTTTCTATTTGAGGTAACCGAGGTAATCAAGAGCAAGCATACAGTAGAAATCACCGTTTCAGGCAAGAATGAAAATGATGAAACTGTGATTAAAGGGAAACTGCTTGTATGTCCGCCATATCCAGTCCAGCGTATGGACGGCAGGGCATTGGAAAATTTTTAAACGAAGTGGGGATATACATGAAAAATGTATATCCTTTTTTTTATTTATTTCTTGGCCGTGTTAAAGGACAATGTTGATTTTAGCACCTGACGCCCCGCGGAAAGCAAAGCGCCTGGAACGAAAATCAACAGCCGTGTTTAACAAAGCTTATATCTTTAAAATTTGATTTTCATTGATAGGTTGATATTATAATGTAGATAGTGCTAAATGGATGAAAACAGGGGTAATAACTTTTTTGGAGGCTTATATGGACAAGAAGGTCTTGGTTGTTGATGATGAACAGTCAATCGTGACGCTGCTCAAGTATAACCTGGAACAGGCAGGTTATATTGTGGTAACTGCAATGGATGGTGAGGAAGGGATCAATCTTGCTGCAGAAGAAAACCCGGATTTAATGATATTGGATTTGATGCTTCCGAAGCTAGACGGAATTGAAGTTTGCAAGCAGCTACGTCAGCAGAAAATAAACGTGCCAATTTTAATGCTTACTGCCAAGGATGACGAGTTTGACAAAGTACTTGGCCTTGAGTTGGGTGCGGATGACTACATGACAAAACCGTTCAGCCCTCGCGAGGTTGTTGCAAGGGTAAAAGCTATTTTGAGACGAGTGCAGACTCTCCCGGACGCTGTAGAGGAAAAGCAAGAAGATGAAGGACAAATCAAAATCGGAGAATTAAAGATTCTTCCTGAATTTTATGAAGCCTATTTCTTGGGTGAATTGCTTGAACTGACTCCTAAAGAGTTTGAGCTGCTGCTGTTTCTTGCCAGGAATAAGGGCAGAGTGCTGACACGAGATCAACTGCTGAGTTCTGTATGGAATTATGACTTTGCGGGTGACACAAGGATTGTTGACGTACATATCAGCCATTTGCGCGAGAAAATTGAGCAAAACACGAAAAAACCATCATATATTAAAACCATTCGCGGACTGGGATATAAGCTGGAGGAACCTAAGGGAGAATGACAAAATACCGGACACGTCTTTTGTATGCCCTTATTACCCTGATCATTATCGTTTTGGTAGGTTTAGGCTTAGTGCTAGGTCAGTTATTTAAGAACTATTATATTCATTCATTCAATGAACGGATAAAAATAGAAATGAGCCTTTTAACAGCTAACATCGAGCAAAATGGCGGTTTGGACAAGCTTGATATAAATGAAATTGAACGGATGGGCGACCTCCTGAATGCAAGGATTACCCTTGTGGATATGGATGGTGACATCCGTTATGATACGGGCAAAATTTCGACTATTAATACTAGCAGACATAAAGATATTATCGGTGAGATCGTTCAAGATACGCCAGGAGAACAAAGTGATCTTGAAATTGGCGGAGGATATGACCTTCATTATTATTGGAAGCCGCTCATTCATAAAGATAAAAAAGACGGATACGTTTTTTTAACGACACAGATCAATGAACTGCAAAAGGCATATCGCCAGATTTGGTGGATTCTTACTATCAGTTTAGGGTTGGCTCTTAGTGTAATTATTCTGCTTGGTACAAGGATCACCAACCGCTATACGAAGCCAATTGAATCTGCTACAAATGTCGCGATTGAGCTTGCCAAGGGAAATTACCGTGCAAGGACATATGAGGATCATATTGACGAGACGGGTATGCTCAGTGCATCCATTAATATTCTGGCAAGAAACCTGCAGGAGTTAATGAAAGCGAAGGAATCCCAGCAGGACCGTTTGACTACCCTGATTGAAAATATGGGCAGTGGATTGATTTTGATAGACAGCAGAGGCTATATAAATTTAATCAATCGTCCATATAGAGAAATATTTAGCGTGGACCCTTCAGCGTACCTATATAAGCTTTATTATGAAGTGATCG
Source organism: Mesobacillus sp. (assembly GCF_049588175.1). Taxonomy (GTDB): domain Bacteria; phylum Bacillota; class Bacilli; order Bacillales; family Cytobacillaceae; genus Mesobacillus. The sequence continues at coordinate 1,717 of NZ_JBAVFI010000096.1, read as the reverse complement.
AACATGAAGAGATTTCCCAAATGGTTGAAGAAATTTTCATGACAGAACAAAAGGTCCGTAAACAAGTTGTTTTGCCTTTGGAAATCGAACGCCGCCATTTTGAAGTTTACGGGGTACCGATTATCGGGACAAACAATGTTTGGAAAGGGATTCTGCTGGTTTTTCATGATATTACCGAATTGAAAAAGCTTGAACAGATGCGAAAAGATTTTGTCGCAAATGTTTCACATGAGTTAAAAACCCCAATCACTTCCATCAAGGGCTTTTCAGAAACGCTGCTTGATGGAGCCATGCATGATAAAGGGACACTTGAAGCATTTCTGGATATTATTTTAAAAGAAAGCGATCGTCTTCAGGTTCTTATCCAGGAGTTGCTAGACTTATCCAAAATTGAACAGCACGGATTCAAATTAACAGTCGGCAAAGTCGATTTGTTGAAGGGAATTACGGACGTGCTTGAAATTTTAAGAGGGAAGGCAGAAGAGAAAGACATTACCCTGGTATTGGGACAAATCAGCGAAAATATGGTGATTGAAGGCGACCCAGACAGGATCAAACAAGTGTTTATCAATCTGGTAAGCAATGCGATAACCTATTCTCCAAATCATGGGACCATCACGATTTCGTTGTTTGACAAGAAAGATATGGTTTCTATTGAAGTACAGGATTCCGGGATTGGTATTGAAAAAAGCGAAATTCCCCGTATCTTTGAACGCTTTTACCGGGTGGATAAGGCCAGGAGCCGGAACTCTGGTGGTACAGGCCTGGGATTGGCCATTGTAAAACATATTGTCGAGGCGCATAAGGGAAATATAGAAGTGACAAGTGATGTGGGTAAAGGGACAACTTTCACCATAAGGCTATATAAACGATTTCCTCGTTGACCATCATAAGTAATATGCAAAGTATTTAATTAGCCAGTCAGGTTTCTGACTGGCTTCTTCTCATTTTTGTATAAATTTACATTAGCTTAACAAGGGGTTTATTTTTTCTTAACACTAAGTTGCTACAATCATTAGTGAAAACCCCTTCATCCAAGGAGCTAGAAAAAAGCACAAGCAGACCCCGCTTGTGCTTTTTTCCATTGTCTAAAAACCTATCCTGAATTATGATTTCTTTGAAACTTTTGTCATGGTTGTTTCGTAAATACCAACATAAACAGAAGTGCAGGAAGAGGGGGATAAAATGGTGAGTTTAAAAAAGATATATCTTACCAGCGGGATCGTGGTTCTTGCTATTGTTTTAGGTTTATTGGCTTTTACGACCTGGTATACCGTTGATGAGTCAGAACAGGCTGTGATATTGACATTCGGCAAGGTAGAGGATGGAATCAGCGATCCAGGGTTACATTTCAAGCTGCCCTGGCCAATCCAAAGTGTAGAAAAGCTATCTAAGGAGACGTTCAGTCTTCAGTTTGGCTATGAAGAAAAGGATGGAGAAATCAAAGAGTTTCCTGATGAAACAAAAATGATCACAGGTGATGAAAATATTGTGCTTGCTGATCTTGTAGTGCAGTGGAAAATTACTGATCCGGAGAAATATTTATACAATGCGGATAATCCAAGAGAAATACTTTATGATGCTACATCAGCATCTGTACGAAGTATAGTCGGAAATTCCAAAATTGACGACGCCCTGACTTCCGGTAAGGCGAAAATTGAAGCAGATGTGCGTGATTTGCTGTCATCGCTTATAGAAAAATACGATATGGGTGTTT
>NZ_JBAVFI010000095.1:0-2598 GCF_049588175.1 Mesobacillus sp. | reverse complement strand
GTGCAAGACTAATATAAGATAGGATAAACATGGGGACGGTTCTCGTGTTCCAAAATGGAACGCGAGAACCGTCCCCATGTTTCCATATCGATCAAACAGAAAGAAGCATAAGGTACGTCCCCATGCTTCTTTATTTTCAGTCTTTCCGTCCTGCAATCAGCCTCATTACCTGCTCTGCTGTTACCTGGAGCTGCTTGATGGTGATGTCATGTTCCATGGCTTCTTCCAGGGTACGGCATTGGGTTTGGATGGAGAAAACGGCGTCGAGATGTTCGTTTATTTTTTCTAGTTCGGTGTCAATTCTGCCTGCTAGGCCGATGACTTTTTTGTTATGCTGCTTTGCATATTTGGCTATGGTTACCGGGACTTTACCGAGCAAGGATTGCTGGTCGAGGCTGCCTTCTCCGGTGAACACCAAGTCTGCGGCCTCAATTTTTTCTTTTAGCCCGATGATCTCCATCAGGATTTCAGCGCCTGACATCATCTTCGCATTCAGACAGGCTGCCATGGCACCGCCGAGCCCGCCTGCCGCACCTGCTCCGTTAATATGCTGCACATCTTTTCCGGTCTCTTTCAGCAAAATGCTGCTAAAGCGTTCGAGCCCTGCGTCCAATACTGCGATCTCAGCTTCATTCGCACCCTTTTGCCTGGCAAAAATATGTGCTGCACCCTCTGGGCCATAAAAAGGATTTAACACATCGCTGGCAATCGTAAAGGTGCATTCAGCTATTTCTTTCATGGCATTTGCGGATGACATCGAGGCAACCTTCAATAACGGATTGCCTTCCATGCCCAATAGAGTTCCATTTTGATCAAAGAATTGCCAGCCAAGCGCTTGAAGCATTCCTGTTCCGCCATCATTCGTTGCACTTCCTCCCAATGACAGGATGAAATGACGATATCCCCGTTGAATACCATCCTTTATCTGCTCGCCAACTCCATACGTATTGGTCTTCATCGGCGTTCTGTTGGCGGTTGGAATCAGCGTCAGTCCACAGCTAGCCGCACTTTCTATAAAGACATGATCCTGACCGTTGTAAGGGAAGACGGTGTATTCCGCCATTACGCTATCAAGCAGAGGCCCGTGAACATCCACGGCAATTTTTTCTCCTCCACGGGCATGGATCAGCGCTTCAACCGTTCCTTCTCCGCCGTCTGCCATGTGAAAAACCTTTGCCTCCGCTTCAGGTAATGCCTGCAAAACACCTATCTTAATGGCCTCCCCTGCCTTTAATGAAGATACAGACCCTTTGAAGGAATCGACTGCGATGATTACTTTCACTTTACGTTCACCTCATCTTTTTACTACTTAGACAGCTATTTAGCATGCTGAATCCAAACAAACTGATAAGGCTCCAAGCTCATCTCTTTTCCGATTCTCTCGCCGTTCAAAATGTTTGTACCCTCGACATGGCATGATAGTTGGACTGGCTCTGCTTTCACATTCACCACAAACACTATTTCTTCGCCTGTTTCCTGGTTGAATCGTCTCAACGCAAAAACATCCTGGCCATAATCAAGCACTTCCTGCTCGGCGAATGGCGAGAAGGCTGAGTGCTGCTGGCGTTTCTCGATCATTTTTTTCAATCCGCTGAAAATCGCGGCACGGCGCGGGCTTTCTGTCAGTTCACGCGAAATCCGTCCATATTCGAACTTTTCCCTGTTTATTCGACGGTTGATGCCCGATTCCTCTGCACCTTTTTGATCATTTTGCGATCCTAGCAACGAGTGGTAATAGATTGCCGGAACTCCAACAAATGAGAGCAGGATGGAATGGGCTGCGAGCATTTTTTTGATTTTCTGCTCCTCGGTGACATCTTCCCCTTTATTCACAAGGGCATCACTGTAATTGATATTCAATTCATACACAGATTGGCTGCCGTCGGTATTGTTTTTATAGGAAACACGCCCACCATTTTCAACGACTTTTTCAACAAGCAATTGCTTATCTTCCTCTGTTAAAATTCCTTCGGTCGGACGCATCCCGATTCCGTCATGGCTGGCAAGGAAGTTGAAGTAGGTAGCGGTATCCGACACTTTTCCAATCGTCTTTGCCCAGTTTGTCAGCTTGCCAGAATCATGTGTCGTCAGCGTGTGAAGTACAAGTGGCGGCAAGGAAAACTGGTAGACCATTTGCGCTTCATTCGAGCCATCGCCGAAGTAACTGATGTTTTCAATGTGGGGCACATTCGTCTCGGTAATGATCTGGGTGCCCGGCTTGAAATGATCGAGCAGCGTGCGCCACATTTGAATGATTGCATGCGTTTCTGGCAAATGCATCGAACTCGTGCCTGATTCTTTCCATAAGAATCCAATCGCATCAAGTCGGATGCTTGTGCCACCTTTATAAGCATACGTCAGCAGGATGTCCGTCATTTCAAGCAACAACGGAAAATAAGCGACATTGACATCGACTTGATCTTCACTAAAGGTTGTCCACGCCGTCCTGACTCCGTTCTCCCCTTGGTATTCATGGAATAACGGTGAGGTCCTTGGCCTTACAACCTGGCTTGCATCGAAATCAGGGTCAAAAGGAATGAAGTAGTTCTTAAATTCTGGATCATCCTGCAAATACTTCTGGAACCATTCACTCGATTT
>NZ_JBAVFI010000094.1:0-2036 GCF_049588175.1 Mesobacillus sp. | reverse complement strand
GCTTCAGACTGGGCAACCTCAGAAGTTCGAGTGGAGTCGGTTCTCATATAGGTAATTAAACCAACAGTTCCTTCTTTACCCAAATCAATTCCTTCATAAAGCTGTTGAGCGAGCATCATGGTCTTTTTTGCACGGAAGTTCAGCTTCCGTGCCGCTTCCTGTTGTAAAGAGGACGTAATGAACGGTGGCGCTGGGTGGCGCTTACGCTCCTTTTTTGTTACAGATGCCACTGTGAATTTATTTCCGTTGATTTGTTTCAAAATATTCGTAACATCTTCTTCTGACTTCAGTTCAGTTTTTTCAAAATCAATACCATAAAAAGAAGCCTCAAAAGCAGCCTTCCCCTTTAAAAAATCAGCTCCGATTGTCCAGTATTCTTCTGGTACAAATTCTTTAATTTCCTTTTCTCTGTCAATAATCATCCTCATTGCAACAGATTGAACGCGTCCCGCACTGAGGCCTTTTTTTACTTTTTTCCATAGAATTGGGCTGATATTATATCCCACAAGCCTGTCTAACACTCGGCGTGCCTGTTGAGCGTCAACCAAGTCCATATTAATTGAGCGCGGGTGTTTAAAGGATTCCTTAATAGCATCCTTCGTAATTTCATTAAATACTACCCTGCAATCTGAATGAATATCTACATTGAGAGTGTGGGCCAGGTGCCAGGCAATTGCCTCCCCTTCTCTGTCGGGGTCAGCCGCGAGATAGATTTTTTTTGCTTTTTTCGCAGCGGTTTTTAATTCTTTCAATACTGGACCTTTGCCTCTGATCGTAATGTACTTGGGATCATAATTATTTTCTATATCGACACCCATCTGACTCTTTGGCAAATCTCGCAAATGGCCCATGGAGGCTTTAACTTTATATTTTTTCCCTAGATAACGCTCTATCGTCTTTGCCTTTGCAGGCGATTCTACGATTACTAAAAACTCTGACATCCAATTGTCCTCCTTAGAGGTATAAAATTATCATTATTATTGTCTACAAAGCTTTACAATGTCAAATTGCACCACTAAGTAAACGTTTTCATCTTATTTGGGGATTTTAAAATACCTGATGCAAAATGTATAACAGAATGAAAATTATTTCAACCTTTTTGCAGTAAATTTTATATAAATAAGAAAAAAACTTCATAAAAAGGTATTATTATTGTTGAATTATATAAGGTTTTATTAAATATAATTCCACTTTATATATTCAGTTCCTCTAGAATGTCTCTGGAATTTCTAATCAGCTTTGCCCCTTGCTGGATTAATTCATGGGCCCCATCAGAGTTTGGTGTCAATATGCTTCCCGGAACAGCAAAAACTTCGCGTCCTTCATTCAATGCAAATCCAGCGGTGATCAGTGAACCACTCTTTTTTCTGGCTTCAACCACGAGGGTCCCTTTAGCTAACCCGCTTATTATTCTATTTCTCATAGGAAAATGCCACTTTTCCGGAACTGTAAAAGGTGGATATTCAGAAATGACTAATTGATTTTGCATCATAAATTCTGCCAGCTTCATATTTTCCTTTGGATAGATATGATTAAACCCACCTGCAATGACACCGATTGTTTTACCGCCAAGTTTGATTGCCGTTTTATGTGCATAGGCATCAATTCCCTTTGCTAGTCCGCTGATAATAACTGTTTTGTTCTGGATTAGTTCCGGAAATAAATACTCGATTGAATTAATACCATAATTGGACGCATCACGAGAACCTACTACTGCCAGAATGTTTGTTGAGTTTAACAGGGAGATGTCGCCCTTTGCGAATAGTACCCAGGGCGGCTGATAAATTGTCTTAAGGCATTCAGGATAGGTATTGTCGAAAAAAGTAATAAGGTGGATATTTTTCGAAGTATATTCGGAGAGAAGTCTGTCGACTGGTAGGTCATGATGGTTGCTTTGAGGACTGTTGGAATGGTGTGATGAAGACGAAAAATAATTCTTTTCTTCATATATATTATCATGCAATGAATCCGATTTAAGAATGGCATATATAGCTTTCCAGCTCGACTGTCTGCCATGGATGAGTCGGATCAATTTG
>NZ_JBAVFI010000093.1:0-1754 GCF_049588175.1 Mesobacillus sp. | reverse complement strand
ATCCAGGCCTGCCCCTGAACGTAATAGCAGTTCTTCTTGATGGACATCCTCGCCAGTAACTTTGCCCGCCCTAATCTTCTCTCCATCTGTTTGGACAAGAATTGCTTTCGTTTCTTTTAAGATTTTATATTTATGAGGATAATAGCCGATGACTGGATCTAATGCCACATAGAGTTTACCATTATCTGAAAGGATTGGGGTCATTTGAAGCTTTACAGGCTTCTCATTAATAAAATAGGTAAGTGAATCTGTAGGCATCTGCACTACTTTGTCAGCTGTGGTGAAAATCACCGAGTTCGATTCTGCGTCAAATACAATCGATTCATCGATCTTTTTCAGAAAATCAAGCGGAACATAAACTGTATCTTCGTGAATTAAAGCATTTCCAGCCTGCTCTCCTTTATATACAATCGGAGATTCCCCTTGAAAGTAGTCTGTTTTTTCTGTTGAAGCAAAAGGATAAAGCAAATAATATATGCTTGAAGCTATTATGAAAGCGGAAAAAATTAGACCCGCTAATATGATTTTTTTTGATATATATTTTTTCTCTTTTATCTTGAGCTCTGCCATAAGATTCCCCCCTATTAACTATCGTACTGAAAGAAATTGGAAATGAGAAGGGGTTTTTACATGATTAGTAAAGTTTATACCAAGTCGACTAGTTGATTTTCTTCACTAGCAGCCAATTGAAAAAAGGCTTCCAATAAGGAAGCCACAGCTTGTCGACAAAGATACTTTTCACAGTTCATTTATTGAAACACTGTTGATTGGAGTGGAAGGCGCGTAGACTCCGGAAAATGCTAACGCATTTCCATCGTGCGTGGGCAGATTCGAGGAAGCAAATCAATGTCCTGCGGGCTCACCGCCAGCCCCTAGAAGAATTTGCTTATGAAAAAGCCGGCAGTTGGGCTTTTTCATAATTCTTCCGCGGAAAGCGAAGCGACTGGAACGGAAATCAACAGACCTGTTTTACTTTCCAACCATAATCAAAAACTGTGGCAAGCTTGCTTTCATCAAGTTTGTCTACAGTCTGAGGCTTCCAAAAAGGAAGCCCTAGTATCAATAACTAGTAAATCTAAGGAGTTTCTGAATCCAGTAGATAATATATTTAAATGGAGTCATCGTGTCTTCTTTATCTTCGTATTCAAGGGTGAAATTGCCGTCCTCATTATTCCAAAGCCGCTTAAAATATTGATCTACGTCTTTTACAACCTGGCTATCAGCAGGTGCGGTGATTTTTAGGTTTGTCTCCAAATTGAAGTCATCGAGATTTCTACTAGTAAAATTGGCTGAGCCGCCAAGGACTGTTGCTTTATTCTTGCGGTCAAAATAAATCATTTTTGTATGGTATTGTTCTTCCCCGGTATCATACCATTTAATATGAATGTTCTTGCTGCCCAGTTTTTGCATTTCCGCAGATACCGGTATATTTGGCAGCCCCGACTTTTGGTTTCCGAAAGCATTTGTATTTGGATCAAGAATGATATTTACTTCAGCACCGCGGTCTGCAGCCTTATCAATTTCGTCAATGACCTTCCTTTCGGCAAGATAAAACATTCCGATCCAGATTTTTTCGCCTTTTTTTGTCTTCTTAAGCTCATCGAGAAGATGCTTCAATATCTTGCCTTCTGTCATAACCTGTACCTTTATTTTGCCCGTTTCCTTAGCAGTTGAAAACTCAGGGAGTTTGCTTCCTCCTGAAAAATCAGACACGGACTGCTCTGATTCCAAAATGTCCCCAATGACATTCCCGC
>NZ_JBAVFI010000092.1:0-3251 GCF_049588175.1 Mesobacillus sp. | reverse complement strand
AGTATAAAATAGAGCCTAATGTGTTAGGACTAAAATTTGCTTTTGGGGAACTGACATATAGGCAATATGTTTACTCGAGAAAAACTGAAGCCAGGAAACTTCTCATCTACACCCTTGGCTCTGCAGGAATTTTTTCCTTAACCGCAGGCTCTTTCATTCATTATTTTCTATGAAAACAAACAAAACCTTGGCTATAGCAGCAAAGGTTTTATTTTGTTAATTCGCTTTTTTTACAAGAGTTTCTTTCAAACGAAAGAATGAATTTACTCCTGCTAGGAATGGCAGTATTGCCACTAACCCAATTGCCCAGCTTACACCAAGCAAATCCGCTATAATACCAGCAAACAAGGCGCCAAAAGCATAGCCGCTGTCCCGCCAGAATCGGTAGACTCCCATAGATGATGCGCGCCATTCCGGAGGATCAACATCGCTTATGGCCGCCTGCAGGGTCGGATAAACCATGGCTGTTCCAAGACCAAGCAGGATGGCTCCCATGATCCATAACCCAAACTGGTTAACGAACAAGATGATCCAGATTGCAGCCGCCTGTGTCCACATCCCATATGTGATGAGCAGCTTCCGGCCAATCCTGTCACTTAAAACTCCAGTAAATAATTGAAACAGTCCCCAGGCTGCAGGATAAACGGCGACGATTGTTCCGATTTGTCCAACACTTAGCCCTTGAATAGTAAAAAACAGCGGGAAAAGCCCCCACGCCATTCCATCCTTTAGATTGGTTGCAAGTCCAGCAAAGCTGATACTTGAAAGATTTCTGTTCTTCCATGTGGTCAGCGCAAAGACTTCTTTTGCTGATCGCTGGGCTCCTGAATGATTCGCAGCTGAATTTTTAATCTGGAACCTTAAGTGCTCACTCGTGTCTTTAACGACAAGCGATAATAATATTCCAATGATAACAATGCCTATCCCTAAATAAAATGGTTCTGGTCTTAGTGAATAAGAAGAGGCAATGAAACCTGATATGGCCGCCATAAGGGCAACCCCAGAATAGCCTGCAAATTCATTCAGCCCAACTGCTGTTCCACGCTGGTCCGATTTTGAAAGATCTATTTTCATATTAACGGTCATCGACCAGGCAAGTCCCTGGTTTATTCCAAGTAAAATATTTGCAACAATGATGACCCACCAGGCCTGAGCAAAAATAATCAGAATTGGCACGAACAGGCCGAATGTCCAGCCAAGCAATAATACCTTTTTCCTTCCCAGACGGTCTGCTATCTGTCCTGCGAAATAATTAACAATCGCCTTTGAAAAACCAAAGCTTATGATAAAAGAAAGCGCAGCACTTGCGGAAGCCAAGCCAAACTGCTCTTCGCCAAGCAAAGGAAGGACAGTTCGCTCAATGCCCACCATCGATCCGACAAACAGGTTCGTCACAACCAATAAAATAAATTGCAGGATGTTCTCCTTTATGCCAATCTTGATTTCCATTGCTTTTTCCACCTTTATAAAAATACATAATACCCATATGAGTATATCATCTTTATCTAGAAAAACGTATTTTTTTATATCTCTCAAAGCATCTTGACACAAACTCATTATCATACTATAATTTCGAGAAATATATTTTAATAAGTTGAAGCGTTGAAGAGAGTATAGTAAGCCGGTCTCCCTGTTTTAAAGAGAATCAGTGGTTGGTGCAAACTGATACAAAGGCCAGGTGAATTTCGTTCTTGGAGCTTTTTCTTTTTGGAGATACCAAAAAGAACGGTTCAGGCCGTTATCTTAAACTTGAGCGGGAAGCAGGCTTGCTTCCAAATAGGGTGGTACCGCGTGTTCAGCCACGTCCCTATCCAGATTGATGGATAGTGGCGTGGCTTTTTATTTTGCCCTCTTCCATCCCAATCAACCCAGCTGAAAATACAGAGAGAAAAGGGAGATTCAAATGGAGAAGGAACAATGGTCATCGAAGATTGGTTTCATTTTAGCAGCGGCCGGTTCAGCAATCGGAATCGGGGCAATCTGGAAGCTGCCGTACGTTACAGGCGTGAGCGGCGGCGGGGCGTTTTTCCTAATGTTTATCCTATTTTCACTATTCATTGGTCTGCCCTTGCTGCTTGCAGAATTCGTCATCGGGCGCAGTACAGGCAAGGAAGCGATTCGCGCCTATTTAGCGATTGCTCCTAAAAGCAAATGGCACTGGATTGGGATACTCGGTGTTGTCACCTGCTTCGTTTTGCTCAGCTTTTACAGTGTCGTTGGAGGTTGGATCAGCCTCTACTTCGTTAAGGGTCTAGCTGGCGGAGTTGTCCAGGAGGGTGCTGATTATGGTGAGCTTTTCGGCAAGACCATCAGCAGTTCATGGAGTGTGCTTGCGGCCCAGGCTGCGTTTTTACTCATCACGATTGTTGTCGTTGCCAAGGGAGTGCAATCAGGAATTGAAAAAGCGAGCAAAATCCTGATGCCCGCATTGTTTGTCTTGTTTTTGATTTTAATTGTCCGCTCTCTGACTCTGGAAAATGCGATGGAAGGCATTAAATTCTTCCTGGCACCTGATTTTACGAACATCACTTCAGAAAGTGTCCTGTTTGCGATGGGACAATCGTTCTTCTCGTTAAGCGTCGGCGTTTCGGTCATGGTCACATATAGCTCTTATTTGCCAAAAAATGAAGGCATCGTTCAGCCTGCCCTTTCGGTTGTTGGGATGAATTTATTCATCGCTCTTCTTGCCGGGCTTGCAATCTTCCCTGCGGTATTCTCGCTTGGATTTGAACCGGCTGAGGGTCCTGGACTATTGTTCATCGTCCTGCCAGCCGTTTTTGAAAAACTGGTTTTCGGTGAGCTATTCCTGCTGCTCTTCCTGGCGCTGTTTTTATTCGCGACATTGACTTCGGCATTTTCAATGCTTGAAATCGTTGTGGCTGCCCTTGCAAAGGGAGACACGAAGAAACGGACTGCTTTTTCATGGATCGCTGGAGGGCTGATCTTCCTGTTAGGAATCCCTGCTGCTCTATCTTTCGGGACATTGGCCGAGGCAACGATTTTCAGCAAAAATATCTTCGATGCCGCCGACTTCCTTGTCAGCAATATTTTAATGCCGCTCGGAGTTCTGTTAATTTCAATCTTCGTTCCTCTGAAAATCAAAAAAGAAATATTGCGCCAAGAGCTGCTGCACAATTCAAGGACTGGAAGCTGGCTATTTACCCTCTGGTATAATGTCATGAGGTTTGTTGTGCCTGTCGTGATTGTCGTTGTTTTTCTGGATTCATTGGGGATTATATAAGGGTACGCCC
>NZ_JBAVFI010000091.1:0-1842 GCF_049588175.1 Mesobacillus sp. | reverse complement strand
ATTATAGGAACCGATGCTAGCTTCAATAAAAAATGGAAGCATAAGATACGTCCCCGTGCTTTCTATAAAAAATAGAAGCATAAGGTACGTCCCCATGCTTCCGTCATTGCTACATATTTTTACTCTGCTGAAGTAGTTTGGATTCTCCTGTTCGTTCCCAGGCTTCTACTGTTTCGTATGCTTTTTCAGGAGTGTACCCTTTTCCTACGAGTACTCCCATTAGGATGAATTCTTGAAGAATGTGTAAAGCATTTATTCCTCTTTTCACATCTTCTAATCCTTCATTCACTAGAAATTCGGTGTACTTTACCCATTCGTCTGGGGTCTTGCCAAAAGCAACTGTATTTCCATTCCCATGACCGTTGCCTCCATGCCCAGCCATTGCATCTGCTTTGGTCACATGAACAGTACCAAATGGATGGTTAGGTGGGGCATAGATCGCGTAAAGTTTGAGCGGAATATTACCTGTATTGGTGACGTTATGCCATGTACCCGCAGGGATCATGATTGCAGAATCATCAGTAACATTTCTTTCATAGCTTAAGTTATCTTTACTCTTTCCCATTCGAACAATTCCCTGGCCTTGTTCAATCCGTAAGAATTGATCCACGTGAGGATGCATTTCCAAACCGATATCATCGCCAACATTGATACTCATTAATGTCACTTGCAGATGGTTTCCTGTCCATAAAGCAGTACGATACGTATTGTTTTGCTTCGTTGCTTCATTGATATTAACGGAATATGGGTTGGGTCCATAATCTTTTAATACAATATTTCCAGCACCATTGGGATAGCGGAATGAGTTTGCATGCGCGATTTCATTAGGATAACCCCATTGAACAGACTGATGTCCATAGTTATACACAGGAACATTAACATTATAAGGATATTGATATTGTTGCGGATATGAATACATATTTGGATTACTGTACATACTTTTTCAATCCCTTCACAGTTTATCAAATTATCCTATGCACTATTGAAGGAAATGTGCCCAAAGAAGCAAAGGGACGTACCCTTCGCTTCTCTTAGAGTAAAACTCAGCATCATAGTTGTACAGGACTCACTTCTATAATAAAAAAGAAGCATAAGATACGTCCCCATGCTTCCACTTCTATAAAAAAAGAAGCATAAGGTACGTCCCCATGCTTCCTTCAACCATTTAAATAAAGGTATACAATAAGGAAAATGATGAATCCTACCATGAAAATTGAACCTATGCTCGCGCTGTATACTATATAAATTTTAATATGAAGAATAACATGAACAACAAGTATGATTAGTAAGCATAAAAGCAAAAAAATGATTAAATTCAAGTTTTTATTCCTATACAAAAAATCAGCACCTTATAGATACATAGTAGGAAACCAAGTGTTATTTGTAATACTTTTAATGTTTATATATTTTACTTTTGCTTATATTATTCATGAAAGTTCCACCTGAAAATTGAAATTGTCCAAAACCAGTTCAACAGTGGATTACATTTAGATAGACCTCTCACGACACCTCATGTAAGGGCCTTTGGTAGAGTTAGTAGAACATATGAGCAGCATTTACGTTCCCTCCAAGAACCTAGATTGATTATTCAACTGCCTTCATAACAAAAAAAAGGGCCCTAATCCTTCCTGGATCAGCGCACCTTGTTAGATAATATTAATTTTCCCTAGTACTCATTTCACTTTTTTTCCATGACTGCAAAGTAATTTTCTTCCCCATCTGCAAAGTTAAACACTCTGCCAGAAGGCATATTTACAATGTCTCCGACTGTGATGTTTTTATTTGATAAGTCGCTATGCAATTGATCGAGATTTTCCGAGAAAAACATTAAAGAAGGTGTAC
>NZ_JBAVFI010000090.1:0-5622 GCF_049588175.1 Mesobacillus sp. | reverse complement strand
ATGGCCCTTAATTAATACAGGGATATAGCCCTATTTAATACTATGAGAAAGATGATTCAGCACATTCTATAAGTTCTTTTGTACTATGTCTAAAAGAACCATAATTAAGACGTCCCTTTGCTTCTTTAGATGACAGGCTGAAGCATGGGGACGTATCTTATGCTTCTCCTCTTTTTCTTACAGTTTAACCATGTAAAAAACAGCTTCGCCACATAATCCACAAGTACAGAGTATATTCGGCAACACAGGTAAGACCATAACAAAAAATCCCTCAAACTATTAAGCTTGAGGGAACATAAAATACACTTCAATATTCATATTAGATCAGCTGAAAATTAATAAATTCCCACCGCATCAAATCCGGCATTAGCTGAAGCCTCTTCCGCACTGCCTTCACCATAAATATCGATTGCAGACTGAACAATAGCCTGGCGTGCGTCGCTAAAATTGGAATTTGGAGTTAAATAAACAGTTAAGGCTCGATAGTAAATCTGCCCCAACTTTTCCCTCCCAATCTCTTGAGCAATCAAGTATGCGGCATGGTTCGTAATGGATGAGTTAACATGGACTCCACCGCCATCTACCGAAGTTGGCATGTTGTAAAACTCGTCCATATGATCCGGATAGACGCCGCCATTTGTGCTATACGCCCTTCTTTGCTCATTTGCGACGATCACACCATTTGGATTGCTTAAGCTGCGCAAGACTGTTGAACCGGCTGCTTTAGCCTCCGGTGCCATAATATCCTCGCCCATTTCCCAATCACTGTCGTCAACGAGTGCACCAAAGACATCGGCAAAGGATTCATTTAGAGCACCGGATTGATTACGGTACACTAAATTTGCTGAATTGGAAATGACACCATGAGTCATTTCATGGGCAGCAACGTCAAGACCTGCTGATAGAGAGATCATGAATTTACCGTCACCATCACCATAGGTCATCCAGCGCCCATTCCAGGAAGCATTGTTGTAATTGTTGCCATAGTGAACTTTAGAAATGATCGCCATCCCTTCACCATCAAGGGAATTACGGTCATGTTCATTTAGATAATACTCATAGACCTTTTCGGAATTATAGTGCGCATCGACAGCAGCTCGATCATAATCGCTGATAAATGCTGCAGAATTCCCTAAATAGAGAGTATCGTTACTGGAAGTGTTATCATTTTTAGCATCGTACGTTACGATTCCTCCAAGGTTCTCATGAGAGTAATCTGCTAACGCAAACTTAGTTCCAGAATTCGGCTCTTTTACTTGAGTAATATGTAGTTCCCTGTGATCACCATGTACACCTTTTCCAGCACCTTTTTGCGTTTGCTCATCAGCATGCATTAAGCCATTATATTGATCGATAACCTCTCCCGATTTTGCATCCACAAAGACAAACCAGTTTCCAGGCTCATCTCCCATGAAGTTAACATTCACTTTATAAGCTGTATAATTCTCCCCTTCAAAAGGCAGGACAACAAGCTCAGCAGTTGGCTCATAGGTCAGCTCTTCAGGAGCATTGACAGAGGATAATGCCGCCTTTAGGGCATCATCACTGCTTAAAGAGGCAGTCGTGTCCACTGCATCATTAGTAATCGTTTGATTTATTCTTCCGTTGACAGAGACGACTTCATTATTCTCATTAAAATGAACAATAACCTCGGCCCCCTCTACGTTCACACCATTTACGGACTGATTAAAGCGAACGTGAGTCATACCCAGTTTATCTTTTTGTGTACTCTTTACTTTTAACTCTTGATCCGGATTATTGATTCCAGTTTTATCCTGGTTCTTCTTCAAATAATTTAATGCGTTGGAAGCTGTGCTTGAAGAGAATTTCTCTGCGATTCGCTCCTTCACAAATACAGGAACGCTAGCTTTCGCATTCCACTCCTTAGAAGCTTGTCCACTGCTTAGCAAACTCGAATTTACAGGCTGCGCTAAAACACTGCTAACTGGAATAGAACCTACCAACATTGCTGACGACAAAACTACAGGTAAAATAAACTTCTTCTTCAAAATCCCATTCCTCCCATCAATTACCATTAGTGTTATTATAGATTGATAGAGGATTAGTTTCATGAATAATTAGAATTATTTGAATAAAATAAAATAGTGAACATATAAGCCTAAGTTAAGGTGCATGGGGACGTACCCTGTGCTTCTATTTTCCTTCATTGACTCAGGTACATCGGATTACAGTTTTATTAATTGGACGTATCCTTTACTTCTTTTTCATAATTTGTGTTCAGGGAAAAGTTTGAAAATCCTTTAATGAATCCTCTTAATAATAAACGGAAGCATAAGGTACGTCCCCATGCTTTTACTTATGTTCCGTTATACAAGATTTCTCATGTTGAAGCAGCCATTCCTTTCTCCACAGTCCTCCTGCATAACCGGTTAATTTCCCATTTGAACCGATTATTCTGTGGCAAGGAATGATAATACTCAACTTGTTTTTCCCATTTGCACTCCCTACAGCTCTGATGGCTTTTTCATTCCCAATGGAAACGGCAATATCCTTGTAGGACCCTGTTTTTGCGTAGGGAATTTCTGTTAAAGCTGCCCATACTGTTTTTTGAAAGTCAGTCCCTTCAAATTGGTACGGGAATGTAAATTCATGGCGGCCGCCTTTAAAATATTCGTCAAGTTGGTTATAGCATTCTCCTAAAACCGAAGGAGTTTCATCCTGTAGAACATTCACCTTTTTGCCCTCTTCAGAGAACAAAATAGACGTGATGGCTTCATGGGTACCAATTATTTCTATTACACCAATTGGAGATTCATAATCTAATTTATGTAGTTTTGTCATATAAGGACCTCCAAAGATAAAAGGTAGCATATGCCTGCCAGCCTTCCCAATTCACTGCATATTCTTTTATTTCTTCTATAGTCGGTTTCTTCTCAAGACCTAATAGATTCTTTAAAGCATTATGAAGACCGACATCCGCAACTGGAAAGGAAGACGCAACGTGTAAGCACTTCATCATCACATAATCTGCAGTCCATGCTCCGATCCCTCTTATCATCATTAATGATTTTTGCATTTGCTGATATTCTTTTTTCTGAAGCAATAAATCTTTTGTTAATTCGCCGTTTTCCATAGCTTTAGCGATGCCAATGATATATTCAGCCTTCCTGCTAGTAAATTGAAGTTTCCTTAAATCATCCACACTTATGGATGCAATTTTTTCAAATGTGGGGAATAGCCAAAACGTTTCTCCTTCGAAAGTTAGGCCTTCGCCAAATAGTTCAACGAAGCGTTTCTTTAATGTATAGGCAAATGTTAAATTGATTTGCTGTCCCATAATCGCCCATACCAGCGCTTCAAATAAATCTGGAATGCACATAATCCGTAAGCCATAATATTTATGGGCAAGTTTTTTTAAAACTTTATCTTGCCTAGCCACTTGATAAAACTCCCCTAAATCCTGATCCAAATCAAACCATTCCCAAATATACTCTGCCACTATTTTTCGAGAGTGGATAGATAAGGGGCTTAATGGAAACTCAACTTTTATGGCATCATTGCTGAATCCTATTTTACATAAAATCAAAGATTCTTTAACTTTAATTAGTTTATATACAGACCCCTCTTTAATCTGGTAAAGCACTTCAAGGCTCGATCTGCCCAAAAAAATTAAACACTCTTCAAAATTAAATTCCTCAGGGGGATAAATCTCTATATAAGATTCATGATCAATCCAATTCATTTAGGAGCTCCTTTCGATATTCACTAGGCGAACAGTCTTTTAAACTTCGGAACCCATTAAAGAAGCAAAGGGACGTACCCTTTGCTTCTTTTTGATAATTGAACTTACTGTGGTGTAAATCAATTTGAACAACTGCCTATACTGTTTCATATTATATTCTCATGAGAATGCACAGTTGGGGGTAATAGTATGCCAGAAAAAGCGAATAAACAACCAATTGAAGTGGTGAATGTTCCTAGTCCAACCTTGAATTCAAAGCTTGGAAGATATTTTATAGGGAAAACCGGATTACTGAATTTTGGCGGCGGATATTATGCCTGGGGTGGAATAGTCAATCCCATTGATTCTGGAGTCAATCTATATATCGATATTTTTACCATAACAAACTACTCAACTCAAAATTTCATCAGTGAAATCTGGTTAAATGCAGATCCGCCTAAAAAAACAGCAGTCTCCTTCGATGTAACTCCAACAAATCAGGCTGTTTCACCTCCTCCAAAACCAAAGGCGGTTATGAAATATGCTAGTTTTTCCACTGAACCCATGACTAAAGGTGTGAATATTTTCGATAGAATTGTTACTCAAAATTCTACCCTTGTAAGTGATTCACACAATGGATCCATAATTATTGGTCCTGGAGGTTCCTTTTCAATAATACTAAGACCGAACGGTTATCAATACCTCACAGGGACAATCGTTCTGACCTGGTGGGAGGAAAAAAATGAATCATCGGTCAATATGTAATTATGAGGAGGCATGATTATGAGTTTTGTATTGAATAATGAAAAACAACCTCATGAGGTCACCATCTTGCCCGAAAATGTATATCATTCCTATCTTGGTGAGTACTTTCTGGGTCAGACTGAGATCATATCCTTTGGAGAAGGATATGATGGATGGGGCAGTCTAGTCAATCCGGTTGACTCCAAGGTGAATATGTTTTTGAATGCCTATACCATCACCAACTATTCCATTGAGTCATTAACAGCTGAAGCTTGGCTAAGCAGCATACTTCCCGGAAGAGGAAAAACATCGCCATATTTTGCTGCCGGAAACCAAGCCATTATTCCGCCGCCAATGCCCAAGGTTGAAATTGAAAATGCCAGCTTGGTATCAGGAAAACCCAAAGGCGGTACCTACGCCTTTGTAAGAAGGGCTGAACCCTTGGTAACCCTTACAAAACATGATTTCCAAGGTATGTTTATCCTACCTCCAGGAAGTTCCTTTTCCTTATTCTTTTTGTCCCCGGGAAAAAGGCAGGTATACGCAAGAGTCGCCTTTGGCTGGTGGGAAGAAAAAGCTTAATCAAGAAGCAAAGGGACGTACCCTTTGCTTTCAACACGAAGAAGCATAAGGTACGTCCCCATGCTTCTCCCATCAAAATTCTTTTTCAAAGTTATCAAGCAATGCACGCACTTCGTCTGTTGATTTCGTGTTCATCAATTGATTTCTTAATTCAGCAGCTCCAGGGAATCCTTTGACATAAATTTTGAAAAAGCGATGAAGCCCTGTTATCGAACGTGGAAGTTCTTCCGCATATTGATCTTGAAGATCAAGCTGCAGTCTTAAAAGATCGAGGTATTCTTTACTGCTATGCTCTTTTGGCTCTTTTTCAAAAGCAAAAGGATTTTTAAAAATACCTCGCCCGATCATAACGCCATCAATACCATATTGTTCAGCGAGCTTCAAGCCAGTTTGGCGGTCAGGAATATCTCCATTGATCGTCAAAAGTGTGTCTGGTGCTACCCGATCACGAAGTTTTTTGATTTCAGGAATCAACTCCCAATGAGCATCTACTTGGCTCATTTCCTTCCTGGTACGCAGATGGATTGAAAGATTCGCAATGTCTTGTTCTAGTATGTGAGTGAGCCAATCCTGCCACTCCTCTACTTCCGTGTAACCAAGCCTTGTCTTCACAC
>NZ_JBAVFI010000089.1:0-2249 GCF_049588175.1 Mesobacillus sp. | reverse complement strand
AATCCCCGCCATCAAGGAATAGCACATTGTCGGTTTGCGATTTTAAATCCTTTACATACTTTGCAATCCGGGGAAAACCGCCAGTTTGTTTCAATTCAGGAGTATCCCCCTGCCAAAATAATTCGTGATGAAGATCTAGGCTGCCATGAGTATCATTTTGCTGGATGACCGTCAACTTTTTCATCGTAACTCCTCCTATTTTTAAGGCTGTTTTCGTAAATTTCCTGGCAAAGTCTGAGATGCATGAAGCTTGCGAAAAAAGCCTTAGCCAATTTAATAATCGAAAGGAGTACCTAGATTGGTACCCCTCTCACTTTATTAACGGACTGCACAGCGGTTAGGACCGATTTCCATCTCACGCTGTTCATCGATATCCGGGTTGATTTTACCCATATTCATCTGCCTGATTTCCTGATAGGAGTTAGGCTGCGGCGGAAGGTTTTCGGTAACCGTTTTTCTGAACGTTTCTTCGCTGTCAATCTGCAAGCCGTGATTTTGTGCATATAGGACCCCAAGCTTTTCAGATACACTGCCGTCATCGTTCATTTCGTTGATACCCATATAATGGGCCGGAAGGACAAGCAATTCATCTGCCAGCTCTTTATAGCGGTTATATAAAGTCTGTCTCAGGTCTCCTACCCAGTCCTGCGCCAAACCGGCAAGGTCAGGACGTCCGATTGAGTCGATGAACAAGATATCCCCAGTCAATAAATATTGGTCATCCACAATGAAGGATGTGCTCCCAATGGTGTGACCAGGTGAATACAATGCACGAATGATTGTATTTCCTACCTTTATCTCATCCCCATCCTGCAGGGGTTCATACTGAAAGGTCACTTCTTCTGCGTCCTTTGGCGGCAAGTAGTACTTCGCACCTGCCTTTTCCGCTAGTTTCCTTCCTCCAGATATATGGTCTGCATGCAGATGGGTATCAAGCAAAGCAGTAAGCTTGATGTTCTTGCCAGATAAAAACTCTTCGTACTGCTCAATCATCCTGTTCGTATCGATAATTGCACCTTCACCATTGGATTCAAACAGATATGAAAGACAACCTTTCCCGATGCGGACAAATTGATAGATTGAGCCGCCTTCCTTTAGGTCGCCGATTTTGACTGGCTCGAGGTGTTCACTCCAAGCTTTCATGCCGCCTTCAACGGAGAATACATCCTTAAATCCCGCCTCTTCTATTTGTTCAGCCACAAATTCAGAGGATCCACCTTTGGCACAAATGACATAAATGTCTTTTTCCTTAGGCAGAACATTCATGACTGGGTCAATACCTTCAAGGAGATCAAAATATGGTGTATTATGAACCTTTACATTACGGCCTTCAATCTTCCAATCATCAAAATCATCGGTGTTTCTCGCATCGAGAATGAATACATCCTCATGGTTGATGACTTTTCTGGCCAGTTCTTTTACTGAGATTGTCTGTACCATTTAGTCCCTCCTGAATAAAGCTTTAATTAGAATGTTAACGTTACATTCGCATCGCTGGCAAAGTGAAGGAAGGATGCTGCGCCACCAACGTCAATCCCATCAACAAATTCTTCTTTTTCGAGAGTCATGACATCCATTGTCATTTGGCATGCGATCATTTTAACGCCCATTTCCTGTGCCATTTCAACAAGCTGTTCTACCGGAGGAACATTTGCTTTCTGGAAGCCCTCCTGGAAGTGTTCTTTTCCAGCTGGAAGCGGAAGCTGCTTGTGCGCTTCCTTATGGATCAGGTTCAACCCTTCAAACGTAAAGAAGATTCCTACTTCTGCATCTGTTGCTGCTGCCGCAGTTGCGATATTGAATACTTTATATGCGTCGAACATGCCTCCGTTAGCGGCGATAATTGCTACTTTCATTATTAAGGTTCCTCCCTATTTTTCAACTGATGTTTCGGTTGGGCCTGTCCAGTCCTTCATTCCAGAAACAACATTAATTGGTTTCTTAAAACCTTTTTCAGCTAATTTTTTTGCTGCCATATCACTTCTTGAACCCGAGCGGCAAATCACATAAACATCCTCTTCCGGGTTCAATTCATTGAACCGATGCTCAAGTTCTCCAAGCGGAATCGATTTAGCATTAGGAATATGCCCGAAAGCATACTCTGCTGATTCCCTGACATCAAGAATTGAGATTTTTTCATCGCCCTCCTGCTTAGCGAGCACCTCTTCCAGGGTAGCGGTATGCGGATGCGGAGAATCACTTGTTAATTCCTCATCACTCGCTTTTCGTAGATAGTGTTTGAGTACATC
>NZ_JBAVFI010000088.1:0-2058 GCF_049588175.1 Mesobacillus sp. | reverse complement strand
GGTGTATTGATTCACGTGAATTGGCGCTTTTGGTGGTCCCCATCCATTTGGTTTGCTGGACTATTAATGTTAATTGGGTTCATGAAGATATTCCGAATCATCCTATATCGAGGAGGTCACAAGCAATGAATGTAACATATGATTGGAATGAATGGTTCTTCTTAATTTCTACATTTGTTGTATTATTGCTGTTTTTTCCGATTCGAAAATACTTTTCACCTATCATTGTCCTTCATATATGGATCTACAACATCGCAATGGTTTCAACGATCGACTACTTTTTAATCGCAACTCCATTTAAGCTGTATTATTTCGGCGATAATCCAACTTATGAACTGTCTGGCGCCTTATTTCATTTATTTATGTATCCCTGTGCTTCATTAATCTTTCTGTATATCTACGACAAGTTCGAACTTTACGGTAAAAAAACAGCTTGGTATATACTCTGTTGGACAGGCTTTTCCTTAATTTACGAATGGATTTGTGTGAAGAATAATGCATTAATTTATACCGGGTGGAAGCTACAATATTCCGTTCCGGTATATCCAGTCGCTGCCATTGTATTAATTTTGTTCTTTCACTTTGTAAAAAAGAAGGCATTGGAGGTTTCATATCAGTAGACAAAAAAACAGCCGACCATCCTGCAATCAGGCTGGCCAGCTGCTTTTTTATTGAAAGTTGAAACATGGGGACGGTTCTTCCGTATCAGTTCATAACAAATTTTAACTATTTTTGAGACACTAGAACCGTCCCCAAATATCGTTTTATTGGACGGGGGTAAATCTAAGAATCTCCCTCATCATTCCTTCAAATTGGTCCGGATCATAAAAATCGTCGCTCTGCCAATTGCTGAAAATCCATTCAATCAGCTCAGCGGAAGAGTTGAACACTTCTCCGCTGGAATCGGCTTTCTTGATCATGTATCGTCCATTATCGTCATCAATCGTCACTTCACAAGGAAAAACATTATCTCTACACTTCAAAAAATATTCCATTGTCCAACCCTCCCCTAATTATTAAGCCCCAGCTTTATGCTGCTTCAATAAAAGAACTGAAAAATACTTTCGCGCATCCGGCGTGAGAATCTGCAACGTTTCATGCTCACCCTCATTATTTTCGAACTCCACAAACGCCCCGCTCAAATTCTCGACGACATTCTTAATTCGATATCCCTTCTGGAACATAAAATCGAGACGGTCTCTTTCCTGTAAAAACTCCTGATACTCTGACAAAGGTGACACTCTCCTTCCTAAATTACGTGTTGATTGGATTAGTTGCCTCCGGAACAATGACCGAATCCAATCCCTCTTCTACAATCCAATCACGCCCGACAGTGATGCCCAGATACTTTTCATCACTTGGGTCTTCAATTTCAGCTTGCTTGTATTTCACGAACCACCAGTGTTTTGCCAGCACATAATAAATGATGGCACCAACGACAAAGCCTACGATAAAGGAATAAGAAGGGAAATAGTATGCTGCAAGGCCGCCAATCACCCAGGCTATCAAGCCAGCCATGTTAAAACCGTTCATTCCCCTAAACTGTCCATCCTCTTCATACAGCTCCTGGACGTTCACGCGTCTTTTACGCAATACATAATAATCAGTGAACAAGATCCCTACGATGGCTGATAAAATCCCGCCAATGACAAGCAAGGCCGGAATGATAATGCCAAACAAACTCCACGGCTGAGATATAATACCGACCACCCCTGCCAGGACGACACCTACCCAGTACGGAACTTTTGGCCCTCCGACATTTGAAAAAATCGTTGCCGCTGGAATGACGTTCGCAGATGTATTGGTTGACCACTGTGCCAGTACAATCATCAGTAAAAGAATCCCCAAGATGAATCCGCTCGCAGCCTGCTGAAGTCCGACGATTGGGTCGTAATTCAATACAGCTACATAAGAAACAGCTCCAATAATCACCATGAAAGTATTCACAATCGGCATCGTAATCACACTGCCAGCAATTTGCGCTTTGTTGCGCCTGAACCAGTTGCGCTCGTTTTTAGGTGCTTTGAAGTACCTTGACAAGGACGGCATATCCGCCGC
>NZ_JBAVFI010000087.1:0-1797 GCF_049588175.1 Mesobacillus sp. | reverse complement strand
GTATGGCAGACACGCCAATTTAGAATAAAACGTTGATTGTCTATGAGAGACCGCAAACTATCCATGCAAGATTGCGGTCTTTCTATTTAATTTTGTGTAAAAACCTTGTTCATAGGAGTGAAAAAATGAATTCATTAAATGGCAAAACTGCTTTAATTACTGGTGCAGGCAGAGGTATTGGACGAGCTACTGCTATCGCCTTAGCAAAAGAAGGGGTTAATTTAGGATTGCTTGGCTTGAATATGTCTAACCTTGAAAAGGTTGCGGCTGAACTAGCACAATTTGATGTGAAAGTTTCAATGGCAACAGGAGATGTCTCCAATCTCGAATCAGTTATTAATGCAGTTGAACACATTAAAGCTGATCACGGACCAATTGATATCCTCATTAACAATGCTGGAGTTGCCAAGTTTGGCGGCTTCCTTGATTTAACTCCTGATGAATGGGAGAAAATCATCCAGGTGAATTTAATGGGAGTTTATAATGCAACAAGAGCTGTACTTCCCGGCATGATTGACAGAAAAACAGGTGATATTATCAATATTTCTTCCTCTGCCGGACAAAAAGGTGCTCCTGTAACAAGTGCTTACAGTGCTTCTAAATTCGCTGTTTTAGGACTAACAGAATCACTCATGCTCGAAGTAAGGAAGCACAACATCCGTGTAACAGCTTTAACACCAAGTACGGTTGTAACAGACCTGGCAATTGATACTAACCTTGTCAGCGGTAATGAAGATCATGTTATGCAGCCAGAAGACCTTGCTGAAATAATCGTAGCCGGCTTAAAATTAAATCCAAGGGTATTCGTTAAAACTGCCGGGCTTTGGACAACCAATCCTTAATCTAAATGAAGCAGGTCCATTTGGGTCTGCCTCTTTTTTATTCGCACTACTATCAACCGCACCCGTCATTGATGGTACATGGACATTACTCTCTCCAAATCACAAATCAACTCATTAATTTCATTTTGTGTCAGGTGTAAAGGCATTTGATCGTAAAGGGTAATTATTTGCCCATCATCTTCATGCTGATGTTTTTTTAAATAATGATAAATATTGTTTAACTGGTTTTCTTTAAGAACCGATTCTGTATTTAAATTTTTTACTTTCTGTAAGGAAAATTCATTCATGGAGGAATCAAATTCACCTGCAATAATTGTACCTTGCATAAACATGCTCTCACTCCTCAAAATCAATATTTGTTAGTTTCCCCTACAAATAAATACTAGATGCAAAATGTTAACAAAAGATAGAGGGAGCGCAATATAATTCACTCCCTCATCCCTTTTATCAGTATTAAAACAATGATTTGTTCAATTTATAGTGTTAGAACCTTCTAAGCTTGCGGACATTTGCTCCTGAAGGCTATCGGACCGAAGACTATATGCAACTACTTTCTTGTCGTATTTTTTTACTACATCAACGCGATCGTTATAACAAAACAACCATAACTCTACATCCGTCTTGCCTCTGTGAGATTGGATTATAATTGTAGTCTTATTGCTCTCCGCTGTAAAACACCTTGATGCTTTCTTTATCTAACGTTGAATGCAGTTCAAATTTACTTAAAATCCACTCTACCGGACCTGATGAAAGACATGTAATTACTATTTTAAATAAACTAAACAGAATTATTGGGATAATCGAGACCAGGTCATTTACATCCTCCCCTTGTGTTCTATATTTTCATGCTGCTTTTGCACTCATCTATATAGAGGAATAAGCATCTGAAAACCGAATAATTCAACTTCTGAAATGAAAAAAAGAATGCCTTATGATTGGCATTCTCCTTTCTCAA
>NZ_JBAVFI010000086.1:0-2912 GCF_049588175.1 Mesobacillus sp. | reverse complement strand
GACATCACGGTGATCCTTGAGAAGGTCACGTTTGCACCGACGGCAACCGAGGTTGTGTATAAGTTGAAGCAGCCAAGTGATCGAGAAATGGAGTTGAGCTTCGAGTTGTTAGGAAGCAACGGAGAACAAGTGGAACCTCTTTCCTTGTTCAAGAAAGATGATACATTCAAGGTGTCATACGAACCATTCAATAAGATTCCTGAAACCATCACGTTTCGGCCGCAATCCCGGCATGATAGGGAAACAGATCAGATCCTTGAGAAACTAGAGATCACTCTAGGAGTGAACTAGGGGAAAAACCAAATCCGTTTAGGATTTGGTTTTTTTACCGTGATGAAACGACTTTATTTGCAATCCAAAGGAACAAACCTGCCCGTTAGCCCTGGGCTGCAGCTTTGTAAGCACGGAAATTTGATATAATGAACCCAAAGAATGAACTGAAAGGAGCACGACCAGAATGACCATAAGAAAAATTTCCGCAGAAGAACTATACGAAAAAGTAAAAAATGATAACGATATCATGCTTTTAGACGTAAGAGCAGAGGAAAAATTTAAAGACTATCATATAGAAAAAGCAGGTATAAAGAATATCAACCTGCCGAAGAACTTCATTTTTGAAAACAACGAAGAAACGATTCAGGCATTGCCTAAGGATAAAGAAATCTTTGTTACATGTACAACAGGGAATTCTGCCACAAAGTGTGCCAATATCCTGTCGGAAAAGGATTATAATGTAGTCGTATTAGATGGCGGAGTGACTGCCTGGAAGAGTTTTTTAGAAACGAAGAATGAATGATTAGTTAAAGGAGCGATGGTGAGATTCGCTCCTTTTTTTGTGGGTCTTAGTTAGGTAATATTTTTAGCTCTTCACTTTTGTAAATACTTTGACCTTAGCGGCGGAATGATACAAATCCATACTTGATGAATTCCAACGATTCGAATCGACACCGACAATTCTTATTTAGCTATAAGGGAAGGTTCTAGAAGGAATAATAGTAAAATCGTAGAACTTCTTAATATACAAGTTGGCAATAGAACAATTGATATCTCATGTGACGAACAATTCGTTTTCGCAAAATAAAGGCTTGTAGCTTAGAAAGCTAGTTAGATAAATAACAAAACTAGTGTAACACTTATAAGAAGGGATGATTGACAATGAAGAACTCTCTAAAAGAAAAGGCTGTGTCGTTTTTACAACTGGTTGCGTCGGGGGAAGTGCGCGAAGCATACCACAGGTACATTAGTCCGGATTTCCGTCATCATAATCCCTTTTTCCAGGGAGATGCTGACTCTCTTATGCTCGCAATGGAAGAGAACGGCGCCGAGAATCCAAACAAAATACTTGAAGTAAAACGTGTCATCGAAGAGGGGGACATCGTTGCGGTTCACTCCCATGTAAAACAAAAGCAAGATGACATTGGGGCAGCAGTGGTCCATATCTTCCGCTTCCATAATAACGTCATCGTCGAATTGTGGGATGTGGGTCAGCCCATACCTGAGAATTCTCCGAATGAAAATGGCGTGTTCTGATGGAGGTTTTTGTTGTTATGCTGAAGCATGGGGACGTATCTTGTGCTTCCAGTTTCATTTGACCTAAAAACTAATAAAAAGAAGCAAAGGGTACGTCCCTTTGCTCATAAAAACAAGGAGGAAACGAATATGACAAAGAGAAATAAGGAGTTGTCACCAGAACAACGTGATGAACTACTCGGAACTTTGAAAGACCGTTTTGAGAAAAATATGAACCGGCATAAAGGTCTGGAATGGGCTCAAGTACAAGCCAAGCTCGAAGCAAATACTGAAAAACTTTGGGCGCTCAATGAAATGGAAGGAACTGGTGGTGAACCGGATGTGGTTGGCCATGATAAAGAGACGGGCGAATACATATTTTATGATTGTGCAGCGGAAAGTCCTAAAGGGCGCAGAAGTGTTTGTTACGACCGTGAAGCACTAGAGTCAAGGAAAAAACACCAACCAGAAAATAACGCTATGGATCTGGCAGCTGCCATAGGCATTGAAATTTTAACGGAAGAACAATACCGGGAGCTGCAGAACCTTGGGAGTTTCGATTTGAAAACGTCGAGCTGGGTGCAAACACCCGATAATATTAGAAAACTTGGCGGAGCCATCTTTTGTGATCGCCGCTACGACACTGTATTTATGTACCACAATGGAGCAGATTCCTACTATGCGGCAAGAGGTTTCCGCGGCTCGCTAAGGGTCTGAATTTTGCACAGACAGCTAAATCTTAATTTGAGAACGGATTATCTGAGGAAAGACATTAATATCAAACTTTAACTATTGGACTCAAGAGTTGATGTGGGGATTGCTGGGGCGAACCTTTTATTATTGAGCTACCGGTGGCAGTTTAGTTGAAGAAGGAACTTACTAAAAATTTAAAAACAGACAGGAGTTAGATACGATGATAAAAGGTTTCGGAGGAATATTTTGGAGAACTAAGAATCTTGAAGTTATAAAAAAATGGTACAGTGAAGTGTTGAAGATGGAAATAGAAAATTGGAATGGGACTGTGATTAAACCCCAATTAGGAAATGAGACTATCTTTTCTTTCTTTACCGAGAATGACAGTTATTTTCCTACAGAACAACAAGTGATGTTGAATTTCCAAGTACATAATTTAACCGAGACTATTAAGCATCTTGAACATATTGGTGTACCTCTTGAAAAGAAAAAAGAGATTAGTGAATATGGAAAGTTTATTTGGATTAAAGATCCTGAAGGTCGACTAATCGAGCTTTGGGAGAAATAGCAGGTTGTAATCATTTGCTATTAGCTGGTTTAGTTCAAAAAGGATTGGCTGCTGCGTCAGATTTTTTGCGTTCCAATAACGGGGCAGGTTAACTGAAGAATGATAATTTAAATCAAGGTAGATGATAAGTATTTCATCAATA
>NZ_JBAVFI010000085.1:0-1920 GCF_049588175.1 Mesobacillus sp. | reverse complement strand
GATTATTGAAGGTGATTAAGCCAAAAAACAACAATGCTCACAATGTAGACTAGATTGTATCGGAACGTGTACGAGCTATCGTAAAACCTATGCGGAATATACAGAATACAGTGAGAGCGAAGTGGTTGATATGTTTCTGCTTAACCTTTTAAAAGATAAAGACTTTTTGTTGAACTAGTTGTAAATTTCACAATTTAAAGTAAAAGGATATAACTATAACAATAATAATATAATCAATATCAATATTAGTTTATTGAAAAACGATAAATTGTGTGTTAAAGTCATTTTATTATTAAATCGGTGAGGTGCTTTAAATGAATGTTAAACAAGGTTCAACAACTTTCTTAAAGGTAATTATTTTTCTGGCTGGAATTGCCGTGCTTGCATTGTGTATCTGGTTGCCTGAGATAGCCGTTAGAGATGCAAGAGTACATCCAGATACGGCTTACTTCCTAATCCCCTTTTTAGTATGTGCATACGGATTCTGTATTGCGTTTTCTGTTGCGTTGTATCAAGCATATAAACTATTAACCTACATCGAAAAGAACAATGCTCTCTCTGAATTATCCCTTAAATCTTTGAGGGTTATTAAAAAATGTGCTTTTACAGTTATTTTTCTCATTTTGTTAGGAATAGTAAGTTTAATGGTGCTTGCTAAAATCACAGGAGATGACGCAGCAGGTCCTATATCACTAAGTCTAATGGGCATTTTAGTGACAAGTATCGTTGCAACTTTTATAAGTGTTCTTCAAATACCAATTAAAAATTTCCTAGAAAAATGAAATAAAAATGTGAGGTGTTTTTTTTGAAAGAAGTCACAACATTGTTTTTAAAAATAGCTGTTTTTATTATAGGACTACTGGTTCTTGCTTTATGTATATTTTTAGTGCCCCATTTGGCGAATTTCGCAGCAAAATTGTATTCAAATATTGCTCCAATGAAATATCTCATTTTTATCGTGATGTATGGAGCGGCTGTGCCTTTTTACTTTGCTCTCTATCAGGCTTTCAATCTTTTACGGTACATTGACGAGAACACAGCGTTCTCGGAATTATCTGTAAAAGCGTTAAAGAACATAAAGTGCTGTGCGATTACAATCAGTGGTTGGTATGTATTAGGTTTGCCACTCTTTCATTTTATAGCGAAGAAAGTTGACCCTCCTATTGGATTATTGGGGCTCATTATCATTTTTACTTCGCTGGTTATCGCCGTTTTTGCTGCTATCCTCCAACGTCTTCTACAAGAAGCGATTAACATAAAATCAGAAAATGATTTGACGGTCTGAGGTGGAGGATATGGCAATTATTATTAATATTGATGTGATGTTAGCAAAACGGAAAATGAGCGTAACGGAGCTTTCGGAGAGGGTTGGAATTACGATGGCGAACCTTTCCATTCTGAAAAACGGGAAAGCAAAAGCGGTTCGTTTTTCAACATTAGAAGCGATATGTAAGGCTTTGGATTGTCAGCCAGGTGATATTTTGGAGTACAAAAGCGACGAAGACACTCGATAAAAACAAACAACAAATTAATTTAAATAACAGGAGTCAATAGAGAATTTAAGGGATAGCCATTGAGCTATCCCTTCTTTTTGTTTATTGACGTTATTTGCTTAGAGGATGCCATAGAGAATTGCATTGATTTTAGTGACAAAAATATGATGTAATTTGTAATGTTTGCACCTCAAAAGGGAACCCGTTATTCTGATTCCCCTGTTTTATTGTTGTTAAAGGTTGTGCTAATTAAGATGCGTATTATATTGTTAATTGACATTTTGCACTTCAAAACAGAACCTGTTACATTTGCAGGGTTTTTTTTACATTTGAATTAATCATAAAAATTCACCATGTGAACTCCACTTTTGAAGCAGGATTTTTCACGAAATAGATTTTCCCTATAATTAGCGAACTGAATATTATC
>NZ_JBAVFI010000084.1:0-1763 GCF_049588175.1 Mesobacillus sp. | reverse complement strand
TTTTCTATATAAACATAAAACGATTTCTCCAATAAAAAAAACGATCGCTCATCCAACCCAGCCTCTCGCATTTTACTCTTTGCCTTATTGGTCAAAGCTATCGGACAACGATATGCCTTATTTTGAGAACTTTTCATACATCCACCTGCTTTTTTAACAAAAAAAGTTTTGATATGGGTAATTAATCTTTAAGTATATACAGTTTTTTAACTAGGTTATTATAGCATAATGTTTAGGGGTCGAAGTTCAGGTTTATTGTCCAATTTTTGGTGGGGGATTTGGATATAAAGAGCCTTATCCGTCATAAGGATAAGGCTCTTCGCTTAAACTAGTTCAATCTTCGCCACACACTCAACGTGCGTCGTCTGCGGAAACATATCAACAGGCTGAACCTCAACCGTCTTATACCCGCCATCTTCAAGGATTCGCAAATCCCTTGCCAAAGTTGCCGGATTACACGATACATACACAACCTTCTTCGGTTTCATATCAATAATGGTCTGCAAAAGTGCTTCGTCGCAGCCTTTACGAGGTGGATCCACAACTAACACATCCGCGCTGTTGCCTTCTTTGTACCAGACTGGAATGACTTTTTCTGCTTCCCCGACTGCGAATTCCGCATTGGTGATTTCATTCAGCTCTGCATTCCTTTTTGCATCTTCAATCGCTTCCGGGACGATTTCGACTCCGAAAACCTTCTTCGCTTTTTGCGCTAAAAACAACGAAATTGTGCCGATGCCGCAATACGCGTCGATTACGGATTCTTCACCTGTCAGCTCAGCGTATTCCAAAGCTTTGTCATAAAGCACCTTTGTCTGCTCAGGATTTACCTGGTAGAACGAACGCGCTGAAATCGCGAACTTGATGTCGCCGATATAATCATAGATGACCTCGCTGCCCCAAAGCACCTCTGTTTTATCGCCCATGATCACATTCGTTTTCTTAGAGTTCACGTTGTGGACGATTGATTTTACCTTTGGAAGCCTCGCAATGATCTCCTCGACCAGCTTGTTCTTATGAGGAATGTCACTCGTTCTTGTGACAACGACGACCATTAATTCGCCAGTCTGCCTGCCGTAGCGGGCCATAATGTGGCGGATCACTCCTTTATGGGACTCCTCATTATAAGGCTGAATCCCAAGCTCACTGGCAATTTCTTTTACCGCTTGAACGGCTTCGTTTATTTCACGCAGATGCAAAAGACTCTCGTTCGTATCGACGATTTCATGGCTGCGCGGCTTGAAGAAGCCTGCGATCAGCTTGCCGTCTTTTTCGCCAACCGGGACCTGCGCCTTGTTCCGATAGTGCCATGGATTCTCCATGCCTAAAATCGGATGCACCTTTACATCTTCTAGCTTGCCAATGCGCGTCAGCACCTGCTTCACTTGATTTTCCTTATACTTCAGCTGGCCCTCATAATTGATGTGCTGCAGCTGGCAGCCTCCGTATTTGTGGGCATCCTCTGCTGGGCAGTCGACCCGGAAAGAACTCATTTCGAGTATCTCCATTAAGCGTCCAAAACCATAGCCTTTGTTCGCCTTGATGACTTTTATCTTCGCTTTTTCGCCGGGAAGGCCGCCTGGAACGAAGATCGGGTAGCCCTCAACCTTGGCCACGCCCGCGCCGTCATGTGTCAGATCCTCAAATACTACCTCTATATAATCGTTTTTTTGAACTGGTATCGTTTTGCTCATGTTTTCCGTCCTTTGCTGTGAATTAGCTAAGTCAGATTTTATCATAATGAAGGAAGGATTGCGAAAAGC
>NZ_JBAVFI010000083.1:0-2592 GCF_049588175.1 Mesobacillus sp. | reverse complement strand
TGAGCTGTTTTGCTTTTACAAGTTCCTGATTGCTGAAGCCTTCTAAAGTCCACATGATGATATTGATTGTTCTGGGAATGTCCGTTCCATCACGAAATTTGCCAAGATCGATATTATCGAATAACCTGGCGTAGCTGGAATGCATCTGTTCGGTATTCGTGCTGGCCAGCTCATTTTTGACTTCTTCAGCGATTTCCATCGAGGCTGAAATCATAAAATCGAAAACCTCCGGATACTTGATCATCATCCTGCTTTTAAGGATCATTAAATTTATCAGCCTATCGAAAATATCCCGCTCACTGAAATCCAGTTCATTGAAGAATTCCTCTGATAATACCTCGACAAAGTGATTGTATAAAAACAAGTAAAGTTCTTTTTTATTGTTGAAGTAATGAAATAACAGACCTTTTGAAATTCCTGCTAACTTAACGATTTCATTGGTAGATGCATTTTCATACCCCTTTTGGGCAAATTCCTTGAGAGCTGCGTTCAGGATACGTTCCTGCTTTTCTTTATTTAAACTAAAAAATTTTGAAGTCATCTTGCCCTCCTTAGCATCACATTGACCAACCTGGTCAACTACATTTTATTCCTCATTGACCAATTCGGTCAATGAATTTCATATTCATTTTTTCGACATAGAAAAAGCTGCCTCATCGCAGGATAAGGCAGCTTGATCGTTACTTTATTTTTCTAATGATGGCTCTAACCGGACTTCCATCAGCATCCTCCAGCGGCAGAGGTAACGCAGCAAGTTCATATTCACCTGGTTCAATTTGATCCAGCACTAGCCCCTCAAGGATATGGATGCCATGGCGGTTAAGCTCATGATGAGCACTTAACTCCTTGCTGTCTAAAGGATCGACGGAAGGCAAATCAAGCCCGAGGAGCTGTACTCCTTGGTCTGCTAAATATGCCGCTAATTCTGGCTCGATATGAGGAATCGAGTCAGGGAAAACGGTTTTATCGTTCCAGGAGTCTGTTTTGATTAATAAACGCTTTACTCCCTGTAACGGAACATCCTGCACATCCTTTATGCCTATACTTGCTGGCTGCTGCAACTGAATGACCTTCGCCTCTCCGATATAAAGATTGAAATCAAGTTGGATTACTTTTTTTCCATTGTTATCGAAATGGAATGGCGCATCAATATGTGTTCCAGTATGAGTACTCATTGTCACCTGGCCAACATTCACAGAGCCACTTTCCTCCATGCCCCAGCTAACCTCATAATGGAAAGGGGTATCACCAGGCCAAACAGGAATTTTATTATTTAAAACTTGTGAAATATCAACCCAAGATCCCATCAGGTTACCTTCTTCCTATTAGTCTCTTTATTTTTATTTTTAAGTAAGCTTACAGCTTTGTCCTCAGGCTCCAAAGTTCAGGGAAGAATCTATGGTCAACAACCTTTTTCAGGTAGGCTACTCCGGCCGATCCGCCTGTTCCCATTTTGTGTCCGATGATTCTTTCCACCGTGCTCATATGGTTAAAGCGCCATAGTTGCTGCTGGCTGCCGATATCAACCAGTTTCTCTGCGAGTTCATACAAATCCCAATACTGATCCACATTACGATATACAGTCAGCCACGCTTCCTCGACACTAGCATTAAGTTCGTATGGTGCGGACCAGTCCCTGTTGAGCGCTTCCTCATCAATTGGAAGGCCGCGCATCGCAAGTGCGCTGATAGCCGCATCATAAATGCTGCGTTCATGGATCGCCTTCTCCATTTGCTTGAAAAGCTCTGCATCATGCTTATAAACCGATAACACATGCGCATTCTTTTGGCCTAATGCGAATTCAATCAGGCGGTTCTGATAGGACTGGAATCCGGAAGAGTGGCCAAGCTTGTCGCGGAATTCCATATATTCAGACGGTGTCAAAGTAGATAATACACTCCACGATTGAATCAATTGCTGCTGAATCCTTGACACCCTCGAAAGCATCTTGAAAGACGGCTCCAAATCATTTTTGCGAATGCATTCAATCGCTGCAGTTACCTCGTGTAAAATCAGCTTCATCCACAGCTCACTAGCCTGATGGATGATAATGAACAGCATTTCGTCATGGTGATCCGATAGCCGCTGCTGGCTAGACAGAATTTTATCCAGCTGCAGATAGCTTCCATAAGACATCTCTTTTGCAAAGTCAGTATGAATCTTCTCTTTTTCAAGTTCTGATTTTTGTTGATCCATTATCAATTGACCCCTCCCACTAAAGCCACTATTTCTAGTTCATTATTGAATTTTACCAATGATCATTTTGAATCCGCTTACATTATTACTCTCAGGCATAGGCCTGATAAGCTAAGCGGTCCAATAGATTCATCAATCTTGTATGATTCCCCAAACATTTCAGCTAGAGAAATCGTAACAATAACTAAAGCAACCGTCAATAAAGGTCTTTGAATTTAAAGACTAAAAAAAGATTGCTGCATCAAAAAAACAGTCTTTGGTTGCAAGGACTGTCAGATTGTCGACAAATATACAGCCCACCGATCTATTATTGAAACCCTGTTGATTGGAGCGGAAGGCACGAAGACTCCTCCGAAAATGCTCACGCAGTTCCATCGTGCGTGGGCAGGTTCGAGG
>NZ_JBAVFI010000082.1:0-3079 GCF_049588175.1 Mesobacillus sp. | reverse complement strand
GGCTTGATGAGATCACGTGATCCACAGGAAGTTATCCGCCAGGCGCAGCAGCTTGTGGATGCAGGCTATAAGGAAATTGTCCTAACAGGCATTCACACAGGCGGCTACGGAGAAGATATGAAAGATTATAATCTTGCTGCCTTGCTAAGAGATTTGGAGGCACAAGTAGCAGGCTTGAAGCGTCTTCGCATTTCTTCAATTGAAGCAAGCCAGATTACAGATGAAGTGATTGAAGTAATTGATCAGTCTAATATCATCGTTCGTCATCTGCACATCCCTCTTCAGTCTGGTTCTGACACTGTGTTGAAGAGAATGCGCAGAAAATATACGATGGAGTTCTTCGGTGAGCGTCTCGATCGTTTGAAGGAAGTATTGCCAGGTCTTGCAGTAACTTCTGATATCATCGTCGGCTTCCCGGGAGAAACAGAAGAAGAATTCATGGAAACTTATAATTTCATTAAAAAGCATCAGTTTTCAGAACTTCATGTTTTCCCTTATTCAAAACGTACAGGCACTCCTGCTGCGAGAATGGAAGACCAAGTGGATGAGGATGTTAAAAATGAACGTGTGCACCGCTTGATCCAGCTTTCAGACCAGCTGGCTAAGGAATATGCTTCTCAGTTTGAGAATGAGGTTTTAGAACTGATTCCAGAGGAAATTTATAAGGATTCTCCTGATAGGGGTCAATATGTAGGTTATACAGATAACTATCTGAAAGTAGTATTCCCTGCTACTGAAGACATGATTGGCAAAATTGTGAAGGTTAAGATAGTAAAAGCTGGCTACCCATTCAATGAAGGACAATTTGTCCGCGTTTTAGAAGATGAAAATGTAGTTGAAGAGGCTGCAGTTTAATATTAAATGTAAATAAGGGTGTCCCAAAATTATTTTGGGGCACCCTTTCATTTTATATGAAAGTGGTCAGTTGATTTACGCTCCGGTTACTCGCTTTTCGCGGAGCTTCAGGTGAGTCTCGTTTTTATTATAAAAAGCTCATGGCATAAATTGAAGCGAGAGAATACGATTTGGCAGGGAAGACGTTACTCTTTTAAGAGATAAATAATGATATCACCGAAAAAATCATTGTCTATTTCTAATTTATTAATAGAGGAATTTACCGTCCCCCATGAATAAACTCCACCATTCTGCCGAATTTTTCAGCGAAAGGAAGGACCAGCAATGAAGCAATGACATTATATACTACACTTACATGTGCAAGCTGGACCTCAGCGCGGTGGGCGGTCAGGGGGACAAGGCCTGCTAGCTGATCAATGAACGGATAGAAGGCAGCAGCACCTGCAACATTAAGCCAGACATGGGCATAGGCAGTCAGTCTTGCTTCCCGGCCGGCACCGATCGAAGCAAGCAATGCGGTAATACACGTCCCTATATTTGCGCCAAGCATAGCTGCGATGGCTGAATCCATCTTTAGCGTTCCTTCTGTAAGGAAGCCCATGATTATACCGGTCATTGCAGTGCTGGATTGAATCAGTCCAGTGACAATCGTGCCGGTTAGAATACTGGTCACATGACTATTATTCAGGTTACCGAGAGCACTTCCCACGATTGGGATGCTAGTCACTGGGTCTGCCAGGAACGTAAAGCCACGCATTGCCGCAAATATTGCTGCAATCCCAAAGGAAATCGCGCCAAAGTTTTTCCAAGTACTATTTTTTGTCATAAGCAGTATCGCACCGATTATTGCCAAGGGAACAATGAATCCATCTATATTGAAGGTTATTAGCTCCAGCGTAAATGTTGTCCCGATGTTTGAACCGAGAATGATTCCAATTGATTGTGAAAACTTTAGTAAACCAGCTGAGATTAAGCCGATTGTGATGACCATTACAGCGGAACTGCTGTGCAAAAGAGCTGTAACAACTGTTCCGGCAATTAGTCCTTTTAAAGGAGTATCAGTCATGACTGAAAGCCAGTTCTTCATCCTGCTTGCCGAAAGCTGAAAAAGCCCTTTTCTTAATAACATCATTCCGCTTAGAAAAATACCTAGGAACAATAGAAATAATAATAGATAGACCATCACATTCACCCTTTCATTAAAATGTATGAAGGACGATGCTGGACATGCATATAAATTTTCCTCCAGATAAAACTCAACATATGCATATTATTAAAAACAAGGGCTAATTACAGTTGACCTCATGGCGCTGTTATATTATAATTGCAAGGTACATGGTTTCCATGTGTTTTGGTGTTAGTGTGTTGTGCTCGGAGGGAGGGAAAGAGAATGTCTAAAACTGTCGTTCGTAAAAACGAATCGCTTGAAGATGCTCTTCGACGCTTCAAACGTACTGTATCTAAATCAGGTACTATCCAAGAAGCTAGAAAGCGCGAATTCTACGAAAAACCTAGTGTGAAGCGTAAGAAAAAGTCTGAAGCTGCTAGAAAACGCAAGTTCTAAGAGAGGGTGGAATCAAATTGAGTCTGCTCGAGCGTTTAAATAATGATATGAAACAAGCGATGAAGAACAAAGAAAAGGACAGACTCACTACGATTCGGATGATCAAAGCCTCTTTGCAGAATGAAGCAATTAAGGTCGGCAATCAGGAGTTATCCGAAGAAGAAGAGTTAACTGTACTTTCTCGTGAAGTGAAACAACGCAAAGATTCCCTCCAGGAATTTGAAAAGGCGGGTCGTGAAGACCTAGTTGAAAAGATACAAACAGAACTAAAGCATGTCGAGGTTTACATGCCACAGCAGCTAAGCGAAGAAGAAGTGGCGGCAATCGTCAAAGACGCTATCGCAGAGACAGGTGCGGCATCGAAAGCCGATATGGGTAGAGTAATGGCTGTCATTATGCCTAAAGTAAAAGGTAAAGCAGACGGATCTCTCGTTAATAAACTTGTACAACAACACCTTTCATAAAAGCTCGAAGGCCGTAAGATATTCTTACGGCCTTTTTAGCATAAACAAAGGGTAGATATACATATAAATGATTGCTAAGGTTCACGGCTTTTTGATGCTCATTCATATTAGGTAATTCTATTGCCATTTAATTGAATAAGATGTTTGTTTATGTGGTCTTTTTTAATTGATTCAGAAAACGAAATACATAATAGCC
>NZ_JBAVFI010000081.1:0-2539 GCF_049588175.1 Mesobacillus sp. | reverse complement strand
GTGCTTCGATTACCTGCACCGGCTTTTGTGAAGTTGCCGCGCTGTCAAGGTAGACAAGCGGGCTGCCATTGACTTCCTGATGTAAAATCGGAAATAATTCACGAATCTCGCGGGCGTTCATTATTTTACTTTCCTTTCGATGACTTCCACCAATTGCTTCTTAACTCCCTCGATTGGAAGTTCGTTAACTACAGGTGCAAGGAAGCCGTGAATGACAAGGCGCTCTGCCTCAGTCTTCGGAATACCGCGGCTCATCAAGTAGTAAAGCTGCAAAGGATCAACGCGCCCAACAGAAGCCGCATGGCCTGCTGTTACATCATCTTCATCGATCAGTAGAATTGGGTTTGCGTCTCCGCGTGCTTTTTCACTCAGCATAAGAACTCGAGATTCTTGTTCTGCGTTAGATTTAGAAGCACCATGCTCAATCTTTCCGATTCCGTTGAAGATAGAAGTAGCACTATCCTTCACTACGCCGTGCTTAAGGATATAGCCTTCTGAATTCTTGCCAAAATGGATGATGCTTGTCGTGAAGTTCTGAGTTTGCTCCCCGCGTCCAACCATAACCATCTTAGTATCACCGTATGAACCGTCACCAACAAGGTTCGTAACGTTTTCAGAGATGGTATTGCCATCGTTCATCAATCCAAGAGCCCACTCGATGCGAGCATCTCTTCCTGCTTGACCGCGTCGGTTCACATATGTTGTAAGTCCGGCAGCTAGAGTGTCAACCGCGCCATACTGGATTTTAGCGTTTTGGCCAGCGATTGCTTCAGTCACAATGTTGACTAAGCCGTTCACTTTTCCAGTAGTTGAGATATAGTTTTCCACATATGTTACAGAACTGTTGTCTTCAGCAACGACAAGAACGTGGTTGAACAGGTTTGCTTCCGCATCATCATGCAGGAAAATCGCCTGGATCGGGTTCTTGATCTGAACATTTTTAGGAACATAAAGGAATGCTCCACCGTTTACAAATGCTGCATGAAGAGCTGTTAAACGGTTTTCATCAGACTTAACGGCAGTCATGAAATATTTCTTCAACAAATCGCTGTATTCACGAGCTGCTGTAAAGATGTCAGTGAATACTACGCCTTGTTCCTGCATTTCTTTTGATAATTGAAGGTAGGCAGGCTTGTTGTTGCGCTGTACATAAAGGCTATTATCCTTCGCTTCCTGATCAACTAGCGCTTTTACCTCTTCAGGAAGTTCGTCGATAGAAGAGAAAACATCACTTTTCACAAGGAGTTTTTCAAATTGTGTAAAATTCCATTTATCAATCTTTGTTTTATCCGGTCTTGGCATTGGAAGATCTTCAGCTTTTCCAAGAGACTGAACGCGAAGTTCTGTCAGCCATGCCGGTTCGCTCATTTCTTTTGAGAAGGAAGTGATGTACTCCTGGTCAAAAGGCCATTTCGTTTCCGTCGTCATTATAAATCCCCCCAACGCTTACGCTTCTTGCCCAACTGTTTCGTCTTCGATGCCTAGTTCTTTTTTAATCCAGTCGTATCCTTCTGCTTCTAAGCGCTGTGCAAGCTCAGGTCCGCCAGACTTAACGATGCGGCCCTGCATCATAACGTGCACAAAGTCAGGAGTGATATAGTCAAGAAGACGCTGGTAGTGTGTGATGATCAAGCAGCCGAAATCTTCACCGCGCATTTCGTTGATTCCTTTAGAAACAACCTTCAATGCATCGATATCAAGACCTGAGTCGATTTCATCCAGAATCGCAATTTTTGGCTGAAGCATCATTAGCTGAAGAATTTCGTTACGCTTCTTCTCTCCGCCTGAGAAACCTTCGTTAAGGTAGCGCTGTGCCATATCTAAATCCATTTCAAGGAATTCCATTTGCTTATCCATTTTGCGGATGAATTTCATTAATGAAATTTCATTTCCTTCGCCAAGACGGCTGTTTAATGCAGAACGCAAGAAGTCAGCATTTGTAACACCGCTGATTTCGCTAGGGTATTGCATAGCAAGAAACAATCCAGCGCGTGCTCTTTCATCTACTGCCATATCAAGTACGTTCTCGTTATCAAGCGAAACTGAACCGCTTGTTACTTCATATTTAGGGTGTCCCATGATTGAAGAAGATAATGTAGATTTACCTGTACCATTTGGTCCCATGATCGCGTGAATTTCTCCACCCTTAACTTCAAGGTTAACACCTTTTAATATCTCTTTACCTTCAATCTCAACGTGAAGGTCCTTAATTGATAATACAGATCCTGCCATGATAATACCTCCATCAATATAGAAAAGATTTTAAGCCGACTATTGCGGTCTTTAGCTCTATTCTCATTTTATTCTCATTACAATCTTATAACAAATGAAAAGTGTTAGCAACTCTTTAAGAGTGGAAAGAAATTCATCGCAAGCAGCAGAATCTTGTCACATGTTGTAAGCCTTCCCACCATTGATTTTTGGCTCATGCCGAGTGAAAGTGACACGACCGAGCAAATTCATTTGCTCGCAGCGTTTTACTTTCACTCGGCAGCTTTTCAGCGCCAGCTGAAAAGCTTGTGAAGCGTCAGCTTCACAA
>NZ_JBAVFI010000080.1:0-3959 GCF_049588175.1 Mesobacillus sp. | reverse complement strand
CATTGGGATCTACCTATTCCTTTTTCCACTGATTGCTTATCTTTTTGCCAATATGCTCAGGATCCTGCAAATAAATATTTTGATTGTTTCTGCCCTGACGATTATAGGCATTGCCCTTCTTGAGGTGGGGGTATACGAGTTAATGCATTTAATTAATATAACAAATCTGGACTTTTCGACCTATATCAGTATTCGGTTTGTTCCAACATTGATTTTGAACCTAGCATTTATCGTATTGGCCGCATATCCATTCAAAAGGCAGTTCGAAAATG
Source organism: Mesobacillus sp. (assembly GCF_049588175.1). Lineage (GTDB taxonomy): Bacteria > Bacillota > Bacilli > Bacillales > Cytobacillaceae > Mesobacillus. The sequence goes on along the minus strand of NZ_JBAVFI010000080.1, from coordinate 3,687 downwards.
CTGCTGACAGGCTGCGCAATGATTGAGAAAAATCTCTATCCTGCCTATTCAAATAAAGGAATTTGACGGATGCTTGTCGAATTTCTTTTACCATTGAGGTGAACATCCGTATGAAAAAAACACAAAATGTGACAATTAAAGGGACGAAAGATGGACTTACGCTCCATTTGGATGATACTTGCTCCTATGATGAATTAAAAAAAGAACTTGACAGGAAGCTTTCCAATTCCTCCCGTGTCCAAGAGGAACAGCAATTGCTGTCCGTAAAGGTGAAGGCAGGAAATAGATATCTTACTCAGGAGCAGCAGGAAGAGTTGAAGGATCTAATTCGGCAAAAGAGGAATTTAATCGTTGAGGATCTTGAAACGAACGTGATTACAAAGGCAGAAGCTGAGCGGGAAAGACAGGAAACAGGAATTGTCCCTGTGGCAAAGGTTATTCGTTCAGGCCAGATCCTTGAAATAGTCGGAGATTTGCTGCTGATTGGAGATGTCAATCCTGGAGGCACAGTTAAGGCAACGGGAAATATCTTTATTATGGGCACACTTAAAGGGATTGCGCATGCTGGTTTTGATGGGAATGACGAAGCAGTGATTGCGGCATCAGTCATGAAACCGTCTCAATTAAGAATCAGCGATTGCATCAACCGTGCTCCCGACCAAGTGTCCGATGAAGAGAATAGGGTTATGGAATGTGCTTACATATCTGATAATCAACAGATTGTCGTTGATAGATTGCAAGTTTTAATGCGAAAAAGACCTAATTTAACTAGATTTGAAGGAGGCCTGTAAAATGGGAGAAGCGATTGTAGTTACATCCGGTAAAGGCGGAGTTGGCAAAACAACGACATCTGCTAATATAGGTACAGCTTTGGCTCTTCAAGGCAAAAGAGTCTGCCTAGTCGATACAGATATCGGCTTGCGTAATTTAGACGTTGTTATGGGTCTAGAGAACCGGATCATTTATGATCTTGTAGACGTGATCGAAGGCAGGTGCAAGATTCATCAGGCACTTGTTAAAGATAAGCGCTTTGATGACCATCTTTATTTGCTTCCAGCTGCACAGACAAGCGATAAAACGGCCGTCCAGCCAGAACAAATGAAAAAATTAGTCAATGAATTGAAACAAGACTATGATTATATCATTATTGATTGCCCGGCAGGAATCGAGCAAGGCTATAAAAATGCCGTTGCCGGTGCAGATAAGGCGATTGTTGTCACAACTCCTGAAGTATCCGCTGTGAGGGATGCAGACAGGATTATCGGCTTGCTTGAGAAGGAAGAAAATGTTGAAGCGCCAAAGCTTGTCATCAACCGTATCCGCACCCACATGATGAAAAATGGCGATATGCTTGATGTGGATGAAATTACAACACATCTTTCAATTGACTTGATTGGAATCGTCGCAGATGACGATGAGGTTATCAAGGCATCGAATCACGGTGAACCAATTGCCTTGAATCCAAACAGCAAAGCTTCTATAGCTTATAGGAACATTGCTCGAAGAATCCTTGGCGAATCCGTTCCATTGCAGCAGCTTGATGCTGAAAATAAAGGCGTATTCTCGAAGATAAAGAAATTTTTCGGAGTCCGCTAGTAAAAAGCGCCTGACCTTGGTTGCATTCCATGCATACCGGCAGGCGTTTTTTTTATTATATTACATCTTCCGGCCCCACAACTCTTCTCATCGATAAACCCTCTAATTGTCATACTCTTGTTGGACAGGTCATAAACTTGTACTAACTTAGAGTACAAGGGGATTGGTGGGGATAGGATGAGTTCAAGAAGTGAAGACGTTCGCAAAAGAATGTTAAAGAGAAAGAAAGAGCGGGAAAGAATGGAGAAAATGAACCATGGCCGATTGTTCTATTCAGAAGAGGAACGGCATGGATTTGACCGGATTCCATCTTATGATATTGGGCCTGGTGAGGGGAACCATCCTTTATTCAAAAAAGAAGTGTTTTTATTTAAAGTGCTTGCTTCGGCATGCCTGGTATTAATTGTTGCCATCCTTTTCCGAAGCCCAGCTGAAAAAGCAGAAAAGTTTCAAAGCTATGTAAAGCAAACAATGGAACAGGAATTCCAGTTCGCTGCTGTTTCTGATTGGTATGAAGAGCAATTTGGGAAACCATTGGCACTTCTGCCGGCTAAAAATACTGGTGAGGAAGACAAACAGGATATTGATGAAGATAATGAGTACGCTTTGCCTGCTTCAGGAAAGATTTTGGAGGATTTCGGAGATAATGGTCAAAGGATCATGATTGAAACCGGGAAGGGTGCCGGAGTTGAGGCAATGAACGAAGGCCTTGTCCATTTTGTCGGAATGAAGGATGGGTTTGGAAAAACAGTCATTGTTCAGCACGCAGACAAGAGTGAAACATGGTATGGGAACTTGGACGGAATTGATGTGAATTTGTATGAATATATCTCGAAAGGTACAAAGGTTGGGACAGCTATGGACAGCTCGGACGGGACAAAGGGATCATTTTATTTCGCAATAAAAAAAGGGGATGATTTTATCGATCCCGTTCAGGTGATTAAGTTTGAATAAAACCACCGATTTATTACGAAAAATACAGATACATCCTTTACTGTGGATGGTCATTGCCCTTGCTGTCGCAACCGCGCATTTTATAGAGCTGATGATGGTGCTGCTGATTATTTTTGTTCATGAAATGGGACATGGTGCTGCAGCCTCTTTTTTTTCGTGGAGAATTAATAAAATAGCCTTGCTGCCTTTTGGCGGTGTTGCAGAAATGGATGAGCATGGAAATAGGCCATTGAAGGAAGAGCTTATTGTCGTGCTGGCGGGACCACTTCAGCATTTGTGGATGATTGGGCTCGCGTATATTTTATATCTGAATGGCATCTTTCCAGAAAAGTGGCATTCCTTGTTCGTTGAATTTAATTGGATGGTCTTATTGTTCAATTTGCTGCCAATATGGCCCCTTGATGGAGGTAAACTCGTTTTTATTCTTTTTTCTTTGAACTCTTCCTTTCAGAATGCGCACCATAGGACTATATATTTATCAATCGCTTCATTGGCTATTTTTTCAGTCGCCCTTATCATACTTGCGCCATTGACCCTGAATGTCTGGATAATCATCGGTTTTCTGGCTTTTTCACTTCATTTTGAATGGAAGCAAAGGCGCTTTATTTTCATGCGGTTTCTTATGGAAAGGCATTATGGAAAACAAGCAGATTTCAGGCAGCTTAAGCCGATCAACGTAGAAGAAAATGAAGTGGTTGGGCAAGTCCTCGAAAAGTTCCAGCGAGGCTGCAAGCATCCAATCATTGTAAAGAAAGAAAATGGAAAAGAAATGTTAATGGATGAAAATGAATTGCTTCATGCTTTTTTCAGTGAAAAACTGATGTCTGCTAAAATAGGAGATTTGCTTTACACATACTGACATAGGATAATAAATGCAGCGGGGAACTTTTTCTCGCTGCATTTTTTTATTTCATAGGAGAATACATGGAACAGCTAATTATCAATATCATATCCAGAGAAAAACGCTTCGCCTTGATTAAAAATGGCGTTGTTGAAAAAATATATATAGAGCAGCCGAGTCAGCAATCTCTTGTCGGCAATATCTATCTTGGGATCGTTGAAAAAGTGATTCCTGGCATGAATGCCGCATTTGTGAATTTTGGAGAAGAAATGAGTGGGTTCCTTTCACGAGATAAG
>NZ_JBAVFI010000079.1:0-1517 GCF_049588175.1 Mesobacillus sp. | reverse complement strand
CCAAATAATAGGAAGGTGCCAGACACGTTTATTTTGTCGGTAAAGGTGGGTAAATAGATAGTAACAATCTACTAAACCGAAAGAGGTGTTGATGATGAACAACGACAAGAAATCAAATTTCTATAAGCCCGAAGAGCATAGAGGACTATTCATGGATGTTTTAGAGACGGATGATAACACACAGCACCTTCTCAAACAGGAAAAAACGCGATACACAAAAGGCGCTGATGAGATCATCGACAAGGTTCAAAATACTTTCCTTGAAAAAAGAAGAGCAGAGGAAATTGATCGATCACTTGAAAAACGCGATAAAGAGAGATTTATGGCATTGACTTCAGAGGGATGGGAAGACGTTTTATAAACTATTAAAAATCGTCATCTAAACACAGATGGCGATTATTTTTTTGCCTGATCATTTATCATTCAGGGCCCAACTCTTTTTTTAACTCTTCATATAAATAATCCTGCTCAGTAATCTCCCCAAAATCAATTAACTTCTTTTTCTCTTCTCTCCACTCTTCATCCGTATATTCATAGTACGTCCTTCTCGCATCATCACAGCTTGCTCCATCCACTCCCTGCCAAAAGGCATAAGGATTCTCACAATTAAGCATGTGCTCGTATGCTTTTCCCTTTTTGATTTCCTTCAGATCTTTTGCGCAGCTATGCAATCCTATTATAAATATGATTGCAAGAATGCTAAGTAATAAGTATTTCTTGATAAGGCGCTTTCTTCTTTTCTTTTTCAAGTTATAAGTTCTCCCTATGAGCATCGATTTCGCTTGATATTAGCATAAAGATAACTTATCAATAATTAAAAGAATTATCAGAAATTTAATTGACTTATTTCTACTGGATAATTATCATAATATGTAACCGATTACATAGGAGGCAATTAGGAGATTATTCTCTTGGTTGTTTTTTAAAAATTAAAACTGTAACCGGTTACATAAGAGTGGAGACTTATACATATATAAATATCAATATCACTAATATTATTTGTCTTCTTAAAAAAGGGGTGATTGATGTGCCAGATGAGATCAGAATTTTGGCTCCAAGTGGAATGCTCGGCTATGGATTCCCGGTCAGTTCCTTTTTAAAGGGAATGGAAGAAAAACCACATGCGATTGTGGTGGATGCAGGATCAACTGATGCTGGACCTCATAAGCTAGGAGCCGGCGTAGCGATTGTCAGTAAAAGAGCCACTAAAAAAGACCTGGAAATCATGATTGAACATGGAGTGTCCGGAAATATTCCGATTATCATTGGCTCGGCCGGGGGCGCGGGTGCCAGGAAGCATGTTGAATGGACACTTGATATCATAAATGAAATTCTAGATGAAAAACATATCGACGCAAAAACAGCAGTTATTTGGGCAGATATCCCCGATGAACTTGTTTTGGATGCGAACCACAAAGGCAAAGTCAACCCGCTCGGTCCGAATGTTAATCCGCTGAATGAAGAGGTCATCCGCAGTACAAACGGGATTGTAGCCCAAATGGGGCATGAGCCGATTT
>NZ_JBAVFI010000078.1:0-1640 GCF_049588175.1 Mesobacillus sp. | reverse complement strand
CTTTTTGGCTTTCTTTTCGTCATGGAAAGAAGCACAGGGTACGTCCCCGCGCTTCCTTGTGGCGCGTTGAGCGTTTTTACTTGACTTTTTTTAAAAAATGCTTTCACTGTGATTTGCCTCACTACATTGATAATCATTCGCAATTAAGATGAAGGTAAGAAAACAAAGGGGGGATTTCAGTGAAAGCGAAAGATGAGGTCGTTCAGGGGAAAAAAGGGAAAGTTTCCACTCATGAAACAACGAAGATCGGCACATGGATTTCAGTTGGAATTGTGGGAGCAGTCATTCTTGCTACGTACTTTGTGCTATTCGGATTATATATGGCGAGGGTCTAGGAGGGGGAGAGATGAAGATGCATTTGGACGAAAAAATCTGGTTATTTTTAAGCTTTGGGATGATTATGGTATTTATGATTTTTACCGGATATCAAGCAATCGCTTTGGGAATGGGGCCGCCAAGTAATAAAGAAACAATTGATCCGAAAAAGGTCGATCAAACGGCGCCGTTCGATCAGCCTGGAATAAAGCAAGTTGGCAAAAACGAATATGAAGTTGTCATGACGTTACAAGTATTCAGTTTTACACCGATGGAAATTGAAGTACCTGCTGGTTCGACTGTCCATTTCACACTGACGTCAAAGGACGTTGTCCATGGATTCCAGGTGGCCAATACGAACCTGAATGCAATGGTTATGCCAGGGCATATTCAAAAAATCTCGCAAAAGTTTGATGAGCCTGGTGAATATTTAGTGCTATGCAATGAGTATTGCGGTGCCGGGCATCAAGCGATGAGTACAAAAATTATCGTTAAATAAAAGGGGGGAAGGAAAGTGGAACCTGCATTACAAAAGAAATCATTTAAACAAAAAGGAAACCAAGTATTGGGGATTAGCATAGAAGATGCCAGAATATCGAAATCATATTTATCTGTTGCGTTCATCGCATTGCTTCTAGGCGGTTTTCTTGGACTTTTACAAGGATTGAATCGTGCTGGTGTTTTACAATTGCCGCCATGGCTGAATTATTATCAAGTATTAACAGCTCATGGCATTCTATTAGTCGTTGTATTATCAGCTTTCTTCACAATTGGTTATTTTTATGCCGGACTTTCTCATACATTAGGTGGGCTGCTGCCTAAAGTAAGGAAGATGGCATGGATCGGTTTCTGGATGAAAATGTTCGGATTTGTGCTGGTCGTCATTCCGGTCTTAATGAATGAAGCTTCTGTTATGTATACATTCTATCCGCCGATGGCGGCTCACCCAATGTTTTACTTCGGTTTAGTCTTTATCGTGTTAGGCATCTGGATGCTTTCATTTGGGGCATTTACCCAGGTGGCGGATTGGAGAAAGAAACACAAAGGGGAACATCTTCCGATCCTGGCTTTCTTTGCAACTGGAGTTTTTGTCCTTTTAGTTGGCGCCACAGCCTTTGTTGCGGTCGAAGTTCTCTTCATGATTATTCCCTGGACTCTTGGATGGACGGATGGCATAAACGTGTTGCTTGCTCGTACACTATTCTGGGCATTCGGACATACAGCGGTTAATATCTGGTATCTGACAGCCGTTTCTGCATGGTACGTTGTGGTTCCGAAAATTATCGGCGGGACCCGTTGGAATGACCTATTAACCCGAATGGTAA
>NZ_JBAVFI010000077.1:0-2282 GCF_049588175.1 Mesobacillus sp. | reverse complement strand
GGATTGGAAACATCCACAATAGACACATCCATTTTCTCGCCATGAGAGTAATAGTCTGCATAGCAGTCAGCAGTCAGTACATAAACATTGTCACCTTGTACTGTTAAATACAGCTCATGTGTACCCCTTGCACCTGACGACGAGGATTCCCAAAAACCGAGCTTTTTAGGTTCACGGGGATTTGTAACATCATACAGCACAAATCCACCCTGTGCATTTGGATCCTTTTGATCCATTTTTTGAACACTAACAGCAGCCAAATCGCCTTTAAAGTGTTTCGTATTTACGGATTTGACGATCACTTTTTCCTGCCAGGTGCCCTGGATATCAGCAAAGGCTGCAACCTCAACAGGATTGGAAGGGTCCTTCATATCAAAAACGCGAACTCCCCCTCCTCCGCCATTTGCTCGATGCGTGCCTAAATAGGCAAACCCTTTATGAGCGTATACATCACCTGTTGAGTTTTTTATTCCTTCACGGATCTCTTTCAAAGGTACCGCAGCTACTTCCTGAAGATTTCCTGTGTTCTTACTGCCTTCAATCAATGGTACGGCCAATTCCACACCTGCTAAATTATCGCCTTTTTCAACTCCACCGCCAATCTCATCATGTGCAAAAACAGATGTTCCTCCAACGGAAAATACCAATGCACCTGCCAATGCGGTATTGACTAAAATCTTCTTTTTCAAATGTATTCCTCCCTTTTTACATGGAATAAAATAACTACTTATGTAGTAGTCCTGAACCACACTATTTTCACTGAAGAATAATTCGAGTTCTGAAATAGTGTGATTTAAATGATAGGGAATATTCGGTAATTTTTATATAACCTAGATTTACTAATGTTTCTACATAATTAGACAAGCCTAATTCCGACCTTTTTAACCAGAAAAGTTGGGAAACTTGGGATTTACACTACAATGGACTTGTTTAATGCTCGTGTCTATTGAACCTTTTTGGGATTTTAAACCCCTGTTTTCCTCATACCTTCTTTAAGGCTATGTTACCGGTGAATAAGTATATGGATAATGTAGTTTCAAATCGAAAAAAGGTTTAGGTGTGCCTTAAGCTTTAAACAGAGAAATCAGTTTTATAAACCATTAACTTGGGCATATGTAACAATAATTCATATTTCATAAGGAGGCAGGAAGATTGAGTCAGTTAAAAGGAAAAGTTGCTTTTATTACTGGCGCTAGTTCGGGGATCGGCAAAGCCGCTGCGATAAAGCTAGCAAAGGAAGGCGCAAAAATCGCGCTGATTGATATAAAAGAAGAAAACGCCAAGGCAGTGAAAGACGAGATCCATGGCATTGGTGGGAGCGCACTAATTTTCGAATGTGACATCTCAAAAGTGGATGATGTTCAACTTAGCTATCAAAAGGTGATTGAGACTTTGGGCAGTATAGATATAGTATTTGCCAATGCGGGAATTAATGGCGTGATTGCACCGATAGAAGACCTTTCTTCAGAGGACTGGGATACGACAATCAACACGAATCTGAAAGGGACATTCCTTACTGTGAAATATGCTATTCCACACATGAAGAAGAGTGGCGGCAGTATCGTAATAACCAGTTCAATCAATGGTAACAGAATATACAAGAATTTTGGCATGTCAGCCTACAGTACATCTAAAATTGGCCAAACCGGATTTGGTAAAATGGCTGCTCTCGAATTAGCGCAATATCATATCAGGGTCAATATCATCTGTCCGGGTGCCATTGAGACCAATATTGGGGAAAATACCTTCCCACAGGAAGATAATCTAGAAAAAATCAAGATTCCTGTAGAATATCCAGAAGGCAATCAGCCACTCGAAGAACGATCCGGAAAACCTGAGCAAGTTGCAGACCTCGTATATTTTTTAGCATCAGATATGTCATCACACATCACCGGAACCGAAGTGTATATAGATGGAGCAGAGTCATTATTGTGAAAAATGGCCAATAAGATTCATCCTTTATAACACTCTGATCAACACGTCAAAAGGCGAACAACATATAAGGTTGTTCGCCTCAGTTTGTATACAAAGGGGCCACCAATAAAGTGGCTTGGTTACTTAAAAGAGCAAAAATCGGAATAAGTAATCACTAATAGGGCCTCTTGGGTACTAATAATAACAAATATTGGAGAAAGAGAGCACCAATATAGCTTCTTGGTTACCTAAAAGACCTAAATATTGGAAAAAGCGAGCGCCAATATAGCTTCTCGGAACCTAAAAGGCCTAAATATTGGAAAAAGCGAGCGCCAATATAGCTTCTTGGATACCTAAAAGACCTATAT
>NZ_JBAVFI010000076.1:0-11436 GCF_049588175.1 Mesobacillus sp. | reverse complement strand
AGCTTGATTAATCAACAATACTATCTTTATTTGAAAGAATAATAGGATTAAGAAAAGCAGATCCTGCTTGGGTCTGCTTTTTCTTTCGGTAGTAGCTTTCATGGATTAAAGCAACAGTATATTTTTTCTTGCAATCTTATTTCATAGTATATATACTACTATTAGTACCTAGTCTTAATAGCTCGGGCGGTGTTAGAAGTAATGAAGCGTAACAAAAAAGAACGGCAGTCTATGTTGACTGAAACGATAAAAGAAAATCCATTTATCACTGATGAAGAGCTGGCTGAAAAGTTCACAGTCAGCATCCAGACAATCAGGCTGGACCGACTTGAATTATCAATCCCAGAATTAAGGGAAAGAATTAAGAACGTTGCTGAAAAACGTTTCGAAGATGAAGTTCGTTCCCTGCCTCTTGAAGAAGTAATAGGTGAGATTATTGATATAGAACTAGATAAAAGCGCTATTTCGATTCTTGACATAAAAAGAGAACATGTATTTAAGCGCAATAAAATCGCCAGGGGACATCATTTATTTGCACAGGCAAATTCCCTGGCTGTAGCAGTCATCAATGATGAATTGGCGCTGACGGCGAAGGCGAATATCCAGTTCACCAGATCGGTAAAAGAGGGTGAGCGAGTGATTGCCAAAGCGAGAGTCACCAATATTGACAGTCACAATGGCAGGACCATCGTTGAAGTACTTAACTATGTGAACAATGAGCTCGTATTTAAGGGTGACTTTGAAATGTATCGATCTAAAAATGAAAAGTAAGGGATGAAAGCAATGAGGCTTGCAGTAGACGCTATGGGCGGAGATAATGCACCAAAAGAAATCGTCCTCGGAGCAATGAAAGCAATTGAGAATTATAAAGATGTACATATCGTCCTTGTAGGAGACGAGAAGAAAATCAAGGAACACTTGACGAATGAAGAGAGGATTGAAATTCTTCATACGGAAGAAGTGATCCTTGGTACAGATGAGCCAGTTAGGGCGGTACGCAGAAAGAAGACGGCATCCATGGTTCTTGCAGCACAGCAGGTTGCTGATGGCCATGCCGATGCCTGCATATCTGCTGGAAATACGGGTGCATTGATGGCGGCAGGTTTATTTATTGTCGGCCGGATTGATGGCATTGAACGTCCTGCTCTTGCACCAACACTTCCGACCATTGGCGGGGAAGGCTTCCTGCTTCTGGATGTTGGCGCGAATGCTGATGCTAAGCCTGAACACCTTGTCCAATATGCGATCATGGGTTCAATTTACAGTGAAAAGGCCAGAGGAATCTCTCGCCCTCGAGTAGGGCTGCTGAATATCGGAACAGAAGAGAAAAAAGGCAATGAACTTGTCAGGAATACGTACGAATTGTTGAAGGAAACAGACATCAACTTCATCGGGAACGTAGAATCAAGGGATCTGCTAGAAGGTGCTGCTGATGTTGTCGTAGCCGATGGCTTTACAGGAAATATGGTGTTGAAGACGATTGAAGGAACAGCAATGTCTGTGTTTAAAATGTTGAAAACGGCCCTTACCTCAAGCTTTAAAAGCAAGATGGCTGCTGCTGTTTTAAAGCCTGATTTAGCAGTGCTGAAGAATAAAATGGATTATACGGAATATGGCGGCGCTGGTCTATTTGGCCTCAAAGCCCCAGTAATTAAAGCGCATGGTTCTTCTGATGCTAACGCAGTATACAATTCCATTCGCCAGGCAAGGGAAATGGTAGAAAAGGATGTTTCCGGAACAATCAAAGCCGCAATCGAAAAGAGAGAAGGAATAAAACTTTAAGAGTAAAGGGGAATCTTTCATGGGGAAAATCGCGTTTTTGTTTCCTGGACAAGGATCGCAAATGGTAGGGATGGGACAAGCTCTTGCAGCGCATGACCAGGCAGTCTCTGAAACATTCAAAAAAGCTGACGAGGTTCTTGGAGAAAGTTTAAGCAGATTGATTTTTGAAGGTCCACAGGAAAAGCTGACGCTGACTACGAATGCTCAGCCAGCATTGCTAACTACCAGCATAGCGATCCTGAATTATTTCAGTCAGTTTGGTATAAAACCAGATTTTACTGCAGGCCACAGTCTTGGTGAATATTCTGCTTTGGTCGCTTCAGGAGCACTGTCTTTTGAGGATGCTGTTTACGCCGTCCGCAAGCGCGGTGAGTTTATGGAAGAGGCAGTTCCAAATGGTGAAGGATCAATGGCTGCTGTCCTTGGGATGGACCGTGAAAAGCTGATTGATGTCACTGAAACTGTTTCGGCTGAGGGACTTCCTGTACAACTTGCTAACTTGAACTGCCCGGGGCAAATCGTGATTTCAGGCTCGAGGAAAGGTGTAGAGGAAGCCTCTGCAAAAGCAAAGGAAGGCGGGGCGAAACGAGTGATTCCGCTGGATGTTAGCGGCCCGTTCCATTCTTCCCTCATGAAGCCTGCAGCCGAAAGATTCGAGGCTGTCCTAGACAGCATTTCACTAAATAATGCGCATGTCCAAGTAATTGGCAATGTAACAGCACAGCCGATGTCGGATGCGGCAGAGATCAAAAAGAGACTGATTGAACAGCTATAGTCCCCGGTACTATGGGAAGATTCAGTGGCAAAGATGATTGAGCTAGGCGTAGATACTTTCATTGAAATTGGCCCTGGGAAAGTCCTATCGGGATTGGTAAAGAAAGTGGACCGCTCAGCACGGACTTTTGCAATATATGACGATGAAACTTGTGCCGCAGCTGTCGCTGCATTAAAGGAGGAAACGGAATGAGACTAGAAGGAAAAGTTGCGCTTGTCACAGGTGCCTCCAGGGGGATTGGCCGTGAAATCGCTTTTGAACTGGCTAGGGAAGGTGCTTCAGTTGCTGTCAATTATGCTGGAAGTGAAGCAAAGGCACTGGAATTGGTTGACGAAATTAAAGCGCTGGGACGAGAGGCGTTTGCTATCCAGGCGGACGTATCAAACTCTGATTCAGTGAGTGAAATGGTGAAAGAAACTGTAGAACGTTTTGGAAAGCTTGACATACTTGTTAATAATGCGGGTATAACAAAGGATAATCTTTTAATGCGGATGAAAGAGTCAGAATGGGACGATGTTATCAACATTAACCTCAAAGGTGTTTTTCTTTGCACAAAAGCGGTTACCAGACAGATGATGAAGCAGCGCAGCGGCCGGATCATCAATATCTCTTCTGTTGTCGGTGTAAGCGGAAATGCAGGACAAGCTAACTATGTAGCGGCAAAATCTGGGGTAATCGGGCTGACGAAGACGGCTGCGAAGGAGCTATCCTCCAGGGGGATTACAGTAAATGCTATCGCTCCAGGCTTTATTACAACTGATATGACAGATAAACTGAATGATGAAGTTACCGCTGAAATGCTGAAGCAGATTCCACTTGCTCGTTTCGGTGAGCCAAAGGATATTGCCCGCGCAGTCGTGTTTCTTGCATCAGATGACAGCAATTATATCACTGGGCAGACCCTCAACATAAACGGTGGAATGGTTATGTAGGTATTGACCAGGAGTGCTTTAAAGAATATTCTTGTTTTTCATTGCATGATCAGTTAAAACCTAATTAAAATTCAAAAATAATAGAAATTTTAATGGAAAAGCCATAATTTTTTTAAAATAAGCTGGCAGCCATTTATTATTTAAATGAAATCATCTATAATGGCTTGAGGGGAGGTGAACGAGCATGGCAGATGTTTTAGAACGTGTAACAAAAATTATTGTTGACCGTTTGGGAGTTGAAGAATCTCAAGTAACTTTGGAAGCATCTTTTAAAGATGATCTAGGTGCTGATTCCCTTGATGTTGTTGAATTAGTAATGGAATTGGAAGACGAGTTCAACATGGAAATTTCTGATGATGATGCTGAAAAAATCGCTTCAGTTGGTGACGCTGTGAATTACATAAATAGCCAAGTGTAACTGTTGGATTTGTTAAGAAGCTCCGTTTAATTAAACGGGGCTTTCTTATGTAAAAAAAAAGATATCCTTTCAAGGAAGCTGCTGGAATAAAGCGAAGTTTTTTTGCTTTATAGGCGTTTTTTTTTGTAAACTGTTAGTAGTCTGTATATGTGTTTTTTAAGTAAGACAACAATTATTTGCGAAATCATCTTTAAATTATGAGCAAGGTGGAGTAAACATGCGCAACAACGGAAGAGAAAGAGATAAAAGGAACATCCGCGCAAAGGAAAATAAATTCAAAGGATTTCAGGACCAACTTGGAATTCATTTTGAAAGTGAGAAACTTTTAAAACAGGCCTTTACGCATTCATCCTATGTGAATGAGCATCGCAGGAAGCCTCATGAAGATAACGAGAGGCTTGAATTTCTAGGAGACGCCGTTTTGGAATTGACTGTATCCCAATTCTTATTCAAAAAATATCCGATGATGAGCGAAGGGGAGCTGACGAAGCTCCGTGCTGCAGTTGTTTGTGAGCCTTCGCTTGTGGCATTTGCCAATGATCTTTCATTTGGAGAGCTTGTTCTCCTTGGCAAGGGCGAAGAAATGACAGGCGGCCGTACAAGACCGGCTCTTTTGGCTGATGTCTTCGAAGCATTCATCGGTGCTTTGTATTTAGATAAAGGGATTGAAATAGTCACAACCTTCCTTGAAAAAATCGTGTTTCCAAAGATTAACGCCGGTGCTTTTTCTCATGTGATGGATTTTAAAAGCCAGCTCCAGGAACTGGTCCAGCGGGACGGTGCTGGGTCGCTTGAATACCGGATCCTTAAGGAAATAGGGCCAGCCCATAGCCGGGAATTCGAATCTCGTGTGTTTTTAAACGGAGAAGAGCTAGGAACAGGAATGGGCCGTTCCAAGAAGGAAGCAGAGCAGCATGCTGCCCAAATGGCATTGGAAAAGCTGAAAGCACATATAGAATCCGTTGCCGAACAAAAAGACAATTAATATCTTCAATTTTTTCGTATTACTGATAACAAAAATCTGACACCTAAGAATAAGTTTAACTGGAAAGGGAGAGCAATATTGTTTTTAAAACGATTAGATGTGGTCGGCTTTAAGTCCTTTGCTGAAAGGATTTCGGTTGAGTTTGTCCCCGGTGTGACCGCTGTAGTCGGGCCAAATGGGAGCGGAAAAAGCAATATTACGGATTCCATCCGCTGGGTTTTGGGTGAGCAATCAGCCAAATCGCTCCGCGGATCAAAAATGGAGGATATCATTTTTGCCGGAAGCGATTCACGAAAGCCGCTGAATTTTGCCGAAGTAACGCTAACCCTTGATAACGAAGACCAATCATTGCCGCTAGACTACAATGAAGTGAGTGTAACCAGGCGTGTCTACCGTTCAGGGGACAGCGAATATTTGATTAATAAACAAAATTGCCGGCTGAAGGATATCGTCGATTTATTTATGGACTCGGGTCTTGGCCGTGAAGCCTTTTCGATTATCAGCCAGGGGAGAGTTGAGGAAATTCTCAACAGCAAGCCGGAGGATCGCAGGACGATATTTGAAGAGGCAGCTGGTGTGCTTAAATATAAATCTCGGAAAAAGAAAGCCGAAAGCAAGTTATTTGAAACCCAGGAAAATCTGAACAGGGTAACTGATATCATCCATGAACTAGAAGGTCAGGTTGAGCCTTTAAAGATCCAGGCATCGATTGCGAAGGATTATCTTCAGCAAAAGGAAGAATTAGAAAAAATTGAGGTTGCCTTGACCGCGTATGAAGTTGAGGAATTGCATGGCCGCTGGGAAAAGCTGTCCAAACAGCTTGAACAGCATAAGGAAGATGAAATCAAACAGTCTGCTGAACTTCAGAAAAAAGAAGCGGAAATCGAAAAAATGCGAGATCATTTAGCAGCTTTGGATGAGTCAGTAAGCGATCTCCAAAATGTTCTTCTGCATGCAAGCGAGGAGCTCGAAAAGCTGGAAGGAAGAAGAGAGGTCCTGAAGGAGCGAAAGAAAAACGCTTCACAGAATAAAGGGCAGCTCGAGAAAAACATTGAAGAACTTACGGTATCCATCACTCAGCTCGATAAACAGAAGCAAGAATATGAAAAGACAGCTGGTGAGCTAGCACGTGATGCTGCATACCTTCAGAAGACGCTAGGAGAAAAGCAGGAACAGCTGAAGCTTTACAGTGAAGATGTAGAACTTAAAATTGATTCAATCAAGAGCGATTACATCGAGGTATTGAACCAGCAGGCAAGCGCAAAAAACGAAAAGATATATATTGAGCAGCAGCTCCAGCAGCAGTCTGCCAAAGGATCCAGGCTGGACACTGAAAATGATCGTTATGTCACCGTCCGTGATGAAATAAACACTACGAAAGCGGAGACCGAAAAAAAGGTGGCCGCGTCACGACAGGAGCTTGAGGAGCAGGCGAGGCTTTATTTTGACGAACAAAGAAAGCTAGAATCGTTAAAAAATAATTATCAAAAACAAGAGAAAACTCTCTATCAGGCGTATCAGTTTTTGCAGCAGGCGAGATCCAAAAAAGAAATGCTTGAGGAAATGGAAGAAGATTATTCAGGCTTTTTCCAGGGAGTAAAAGAGGTATTAAAGGCAAGGGATGGACGCCTTCAGGGAATTGAAGGTGCCATTGCAGAGCTTGTCCAGGTTCCTAAACAATATGAAACAGCCATCGAGACCGCACTAGGCGGAGCGATGCAGCATATTGTCGTGCAAAATGAAGAGAATGCGAGAGCCGCAATCCAATATCTCAAGCAAAAATCGTTCGGCAGGGCCACCTTCCTTCCGCTAAGCATCATTAAAGGCAAATCTTTGGCTGTGTCACAGCTCACATTGCTTTCCGGACATGGGTCGTATATCGGAACGGCTGCAGATTTGGTCCAGTTCGACGGAAAATATGCGGAGGTCGTTAAGAGCCTATTAGGAAATGTTGTCGTTGCCAAGGATTTGAAAGGTGCTAACGAGATTGCCAGAATCCTTCAATATCGAAGCAGAATCGTCACTCTTGAAGGGGATGTTGTCAATACTGGAGGATCGATGACGGGAGGGGCAGTAAAGCAAAAATCTTCTTCCCTGCTTAGTCGTAAAGGTGAGCTTGAAGATTTGACCAAAAAGCTTGTTGAAATGGAAGAAAAGACAAGCTTACTTGAATCGCGTGTGAAGTCATTGAAATCTGAAGTGCAATCCGGCGAAACAAGCCTGGAGGAGCTGCGCAAAAAGGGTGAAGATCTTCGCTTGAAGGAGCAAACACTGAAAGGTGATTTGCGAGAAGTAGAGCTAGAACAGAAAAACATTAATGAGCGTTTATCTGTCTATGATTCTGAGAAAACTCAGCTTGAAACAGATAAGGAAAAGCTTGAAGCAAGATTGCTTGAGCTTTCAAAAATGTTAGGTAAGTATCAGGAGGACCTTGAAGGATTTGATAAAGAAATTGCCCGCCTGACCGAGCTGAAAACCTCGAATTCTACTTCGAAAGAAAGCTTGGTAACCGAAATCAGCGATTTAAAGATAAGTCTTGCAGCGAAGAAGGAGCAGCTTTCCCATGTGAGGGAAAAGCTTGATTCAGCTATATTGCAAGCTGAGGACCAAACGAAGAAACTTGAACTCTTTAAAGACGATTTATCCTTGCTATCATCTGAAATGACTGACAGTTCATCTGGTGAAATGCAGCTTGAAGACGCAGCAAAAAGAAAGCTTCAGGATAAAAACGAAACGCTTAAGCTTATAGCCTCAAGAAGGAACGAACGCCTTGAACTGCAGAACAAGCTTGAGGACCAGGAGCTGGAATCGAAGGAGTTAAGACGACTTTTAAAAGGTGTAAGTGAAGTGCTGAAGGATGAAGAAGTGAAACTTAACAGGCTTGACGTTGAGCTGGACAATAAGCTTGCGCACCTTCGAGAAGAGTATCTGCTTTCCTATGAGGCGGCAAAAGAGCAATATCCATTAACGATACCTGCGGATGAAGCAAGAAGAAAGGTCAAGCTTATCAAATTGGCCATCGAAGAACTTGGCGCAGTGAATCTTGGCGCCATAGAAGAATATGAGCGAGTTTCAGAACGATACGAATTCTTGCTGGAGCAGAAGAATGACCTTCAAGAAGCAAAGGATACACTATTCCTGGTAATTGAAGAAATGGATATTGAAATGAAGAAGAGGTTTGAACAAACCTTCACAGCGATCCGCTCACACTTCGAATCGGTATTCCAGGCGTTGTTTGGCGGCGGCAGAGCAGACTTGAAGCTTACACAGCCAGACGATTTACTGAATACTGGTGTAGAAATAGTGGCGCAGCCTCCGGGCAAAAAACTGCAAAACCTGGGGCTCCTCTCTGGCGGAGAACGTGCATTGACTGCAATCGCTCTTCTATTCTCGATCTTAAAGGTCCGTCCTGTCCCATTCTGTATTCTCGATGAGGTAGAAGCGGCATTGGATGAGGCAAATGTATACAGATTCAGTCAATATTTGAAGAAGTACAGCGCTGAAACGCAGTTCATCGTCATCACTCACCGCAAGGGTACAATGGAAGAAGCGGATGTCCTCTATGGTGTCACAATGCAGGAGTCAGGAGTTTCCAAGCTAGTGTCAGTCCGGCTTGAGGATTCAAAGGAACTAGTAAAATCGTAACCAGAAAGGCGATGGAACCGTGAGTTTTTTTAAGAAATTAAAAGAAAAATTAACGACACAGACAGAGAGTGTTACTGAGAAATTTAAAGAAGGCTTGACGAAAACGAGAGATAGCTTTTCAGGAAAGGTTAATGATTTAGTAGCCCGTTACCGAAAAGTGGATGAGGAGTTCTTCGAAGAGCTTGAGGAAATTTTAATACAGGCCGATGTTGGTTTTGAGACGGTTATGGAATTGATCGAGGAGCTCAAGAAAGAAGTTAAACGACGTAATATCCAGGACACTAAAGAGGTTCAGTCTGTCATTTCCGAAAAGCTTGTTGACATATACCAGGGTGGAGCTAGCGATGAATCATTTGACCTGAACATCCAGGAAAATGCACTGACTGTCATTTTATTCGTTGGCGTAAATGGTGTCGGCAAAACGACTACTATTGGAAAGTTGGCTCATAAATTCAAGAGTGAAGGCAAAAACGTTCTTCTGGCTGCGGGCGATACATTCCGTGCAGGTGCAATTGAACAGCTTGAGGTTTGGGGCGAACGTGTAGGCGTGGATGTCATCAAGCAAGCAGAAGGCTCTGATCCTGCTGCTGTCATGTATGACGCTGTCCAGTCTGCAAAGTCACGCAAGGCAGACATTTTGCTTTGCGATACAGCAGGCCGACTCCAAAATAAGGTCAATTTGATGAAGGAACTAGAAAAGGTTAAACGGGTTATCGAACGTGAAGTCCCTGGTGCACCGCATGAAGTGCTGCTAGTTCTTGATGCAACCACAGGGCAAAATGCACTGATTCAGGCAAAAACGTTCAAAGAAACAACCGAAGTTAGCGGGATCGTTCTTACTAAGCTTGATGGCACAGCGAAAGGTGGAATCGTCATTGCGATTCGCAATGAACTCGACATCCCGGTTAAATTCGTAGGTCTTGGCGAAAAGATGGATGACCTCCAGGAATTCGATGCTGAAAGATATGTATACGGACTGTTCGCAGATCTGGCAGAAGAAGAAAAAACAGCTGAATAATACTGATTTATAAGCATCTTGCTGTAAAGAACTTTTCTTGACAGAAAAGTTGATCCTGTGTAAACTGTCTTTATGTAAAGGTATTTAACTTAACATGGGGGAATCGAAATGCTTGAGAAAACGAACCGCATGAATTATTTGTACGATTTTTATCAGGCATTATTAACTCCTAAACAAAGCAGTTACATGGCCCTTTACTATCTTGATGACTATTCCCTTGGCGAAATCGCCGATGAGTATGATGTTAGCCGCCAGGCTGTATACGACAACATCAAACGGACGGAAGCGATGCTTGAGGAGTATGAAAAAAAGCTTTTGTTGTTCGAAAAATTCCAGAAACGCAGTGAACTGATTTCAAAAATGAAAGTTCTGCTTGGTGAAGGTCTGGACAACCAAGTTTTAAGTGAAATGGTAGCCGAGCTTGAGAAATTAGACTAGGGAGGCGCATGAAATGGCATTTGAAGGATTGGCCGACCGACTGCAAAATACAATGCAAAAAATCCGCGGAAAAGGCAAGGTAACGGAAGCGGATGTAAAAGAAATGATGCGAGAGGTCCGTCTGGCGCTGCTTGAGGCCGACGTTAACTTTAAGGTAGTAAAAGACTTCGTAAAAAAAGTCACTGAACGGGCAATCGGGCAGGAAGTAGTGAAAAGCCTTACACCCGGCCAGCAGGTTATTAAGGTTGTTAAAGAAGAATTAACTGAACTGATGGGTGGGGAGCAAAGCAAGATCGCAGCCTCCAATCGCCCGCCGACCGTCATTATGATGGTCGGACTTCAAGGTGCAGGTAAAACGACAACAACAGGTAAGCTTGCCAATCTTCTGCGCAAAAAATACAACCGAAAGCCTTTGCTTGTAGCAGCGGATATTTATCGTCCAGCTGCGATCAAGCAGCTGGAAACGCTGGGCAAGCAGTTAAGCATGCCAGTATTTTCGCTTGGCGATCAGGTCAGCCCTGTGGAAATTGCCAAACAGGCAATCGCTAAGGCAAAGGAAGACCATAATGACTATGTTCTAATCGATACAGCTGGTCGTCTGCATGTTGATGAGAATCTGATGGATGAGCTTAAGCAAATTAAAGAGCTCTCAAAGCCAGATGAAATCTTCCTTGTAGTCGATGCGATGACAGGTCAGGATGCTGTGAATGTGGCGGAAAGCTTCAATGAACAGCTCGGGCTTACAGGAGTTGTCCTGACAAAACTTGATGGCGATACACGAGGCGGTGCTGCACTTTCAATCCGTGCCGTGACAAATACGCCGATCAAATTTGTCGGTTTAGGCGAAAAGCTCGATGCTATTGAACCTTTCCATCCTGAGAGGATGGCATCCCGTATCCTTGGTATGGGCGATGTGCTAACCCTTATCGAAAAAGCCCAGGCGAACGTCGATGAGGAAAAAGCAAAAGAGCTTGAGAAAAAAATGCGTACTGCATCATTCACCCTGGATGATTTCCTGGACCAGCTTGGCCAGGTTAGAAAGATGGGACCATTGGATGAAATCCTTAAAATGATGCCTGGCGCAAATAAAATCAAAGGTATGAACAATCTTCAAATCGATGAAAAACAGATTTCTCATGTTGAGGCGATCATCCAGTCGATGACGAAGAATGAAAAAACGCATCCGGAAATCATCAATGCCAACAGGCGGAAGCGGATCGCCAAGGGCAGCGGCACTTCCATCCAGGAAGTAAACCGCCTGCTCAAGCAGTTCGAAGACATGAAAAAGATGATGAAACAGATGACGAGCATGCAGCAAAAAGGCAAGAAAAAAGGCGGATTTAAACTGCCTTTCAATCCTTTTTAAGATGTAATTTAAGGAAAAATCATGCTGTAAAGAAAAAACCCTTTACAAGCTGTTTTCAATTTGGTATTATTCTATCT
>NZ_JBAVFI010000075.1:0-3258 GCF_049588175.1 Mesobacillus sp. | reverse complement strand
TTATAAATAGGCTGTATAAAAGGTGAATGTTGTTTCCTGGCACCTGTTGATGGGAGCGGAGGGCACTCGACTCCTCCGAAAATGCTAACGCATTTTCATCGTGCATGGATAATTTCGAGGAAGCTTTTCAAAGTCCTGCGGGCTCACCTGAAGCCCCGCGTAAAGCGAGTGCATATAGCGAAAATCAAGCGTCTAATTTAACAAAGCCTATAAAATAAAATTTTACCGATTTAGAAAGACTTCAAGGAGAACGACGATGAAAAAAGCTTCCGTACTGATGTTAACCGTTTTATTTATCTTTCTTAGTGTAACAGTAGTATGGCAATGGATTATTTATTCGAATAAAACAAGCCAGGTGGCAAGTACGCAAAAAGAAAGAATAACACAGGCAGTTACAGTCAAGGTTGGCGAAAAGGGATTATCAATTAAACAGGTATTCAAAAACCTGCAAAATGGCAGCCGTTATGGTGTGATCATTCCCGAGCAGGCTGCAGAACTTGTTTGTAAGAATTTAGAGGGTGAGCCTTGCCAGAATGACTTTGAAACGCAGTCTTTCAAAGCTAAAGGAGATATGCTCCAATTTGAATATTTCATAAAATTTGATTCAGCAGCAGTTGAGTTTATCCTTAATGACTGGCTTGTTTCGTTTAGTGAGCGGGAGATCGCTTCAACAAGAATTGAATTAGTGGATAGGATCCACCGGGAGGGAACATGGGTCGCAGGTCTGCCGCTAAAGGGATATAGGCAAATGGAAGTCGTGAAATACTATGTTTTTGAAGGACAGGGGGAAAATCCGTCCCTTTATTGGCTGAATAGGAGCCTTGAGAAATTCTCGAGCCAAAAAGGAATCCAATACTACAGCAGTTCTCCAGAACAGGCTGGAATCTACCAGTTTGATAGTCTGAAAGGTCTGGCTGATAAAAATAATTTATCAGTAGTCTTTAACAGTGAAAATCGCATCGTCCATGGAAATGGTCTTCTTCTTGCTGCTAGCAGCCTATCAAAAAATGAGCTTGAACAGCAATTGGCTATGTCCTTCCTATCTCAAAAAATTCATGGACTTACCCCGAACAACAAAGGGCTGCTTGAGGCACTTGCTTCCTTAATCATAAAACAACCTGCATCAAACCCGAAAAGCCAGGCGATCGTTAGAGAGCTTCAATCTAAATTAACTAGCGAAGAAATAAATGACCTTACCTTTTATCTGGCCGGAGTTGAAACAAGCATCGACTATACTGATCTTAACGATCAGCTAGCTGCAATCAAGGGGATGGAAACCAATTTCTTCACCTTAAATAAACAAGATGAATCGGGTCTTTACCCATTGCTTTTTAATGACGGCAAGGGACTCTTTGCGAATGGCCAAAGGATTATGGATTGGGATATTCTCGTGGAAGGGGACACAAAACTATTTCCATTCATAAAAACAATGAGTTCATTGGGGGCCAAAGCAAATGTCGATTCCCGCATGACTTCGATAAAAGTTACATCTAGCAGCAGTAATTATTCCTTTAATTTAAAGAATAATACTTTTGTTATGAATGGGGAGAGTTTTGGTTTACTGGAAACCCCCTTTAAGATGATTAGCGGGACTGTATATATAGAAGAACATTGGCTCGAAGTGATTTTTAAAGTGTCGGTTGAGGAAAGTGAAGAGGAAATCGCAATATCCCAGTAAATTAGGGAAGCTCTTAAACATTTTTGCTATCACACTTTTTTTGAAAGTCTGTCGATTGGAGCGGAAATCACCAGTCATTCATAATGCAGCAATCAATGCTAATACAGCCATAGGGAAAGAGCTTCATTCAAAGCTAAATTTGTAAATATCTTATCTAATCCGCCCTGCCAGAAGGCAAAAAAAAAGCCCTGCAAAATCTGCAGGGTCCTTCTACATCCCTTTAACAGGATAGAAGGCAAAGGGAGAGGAGAAACCGGAGGAAGAACTTATGGGGAAACGTAAGTCTTCTCCGCGGTTGGCAACAACATCCTCGAATTGATGTTGTTATTTTTCATTATTTCCACTTTAGGAAGTGTTATACACTTATTTGGTTAATTTTTTGTATGTGTGGTAGGATAAGGGAGTAATTTTGCATAATTGAGGAGTACTTAAGATGAGAGTTGTATCAGGGGATTTAAAGGGCCGTCTTTTGAAAGCGGTACCCGGATCGAGTACGAGACCAACAACTGACAAAGTGAAGGAATCATTATTCAATATGATTGGTCCTTATTTTTCAGGTGGAATTGGCCTGGATTTGTTTGCTGGCAGTGGAGGGCTTGGAATAGAGGCTCTTAGCAGGGGCCTTGAAAAAGTCATATTCGTAGATCGTGAAGGCAAAGCGATACATATTGTTAATGAAAACCTGAAGTCATGCGGGCTTGAAGATAGAGCCGAGGTTTACAGGAATGACGCTGTCAGAGCGCTGAAAGCAATCCAAAAAAGGAATTTAACCTTTCATTACATATTCTTGGATCCTCCATACAAAAAACAGCAGCTTGTTAAATTGCTTGAAATGATTGAAAAAGAAAAGCTTATCCATGAAGAAGGATTAATTGTATGCGAGCATGCTTCAGATATTCAGCTGCCTGAAAGAATAGGCGTTTTAAAGCAAGCTAGAAACGAGAAATATGGAATTATTGGCATAACGCTTTACAAGCTTGATGTACAAGATGAGGGGGAAGTCTAAGTGGCAAGAATTGCTGTTTGTCCAGGAAGTTTCGATCCTGTTACTTTCGGGCATCTCGATATCATTACAAGGGCAGCAAAGGTTTTTGACGAGTTATACGTAGTGGTTTTGAATAACTCATCAAAACAACCGTTATTTTCTGTTGATGAAAGAATTGAGCTCATAAACATGGTGACTAAGAATATACCGAATGTTAAAGTGGATTCCTTTCAGGGACTGCTTGTCGACTATGCGGAAAGCGTTAATGCAAATGCAATCATAAGGGGCCTGCGCGCCGTTTCAGATTTTGAATACGAGATGCAGATCACCTCAATGAACAGAGTGTTAAATGATAAAATTGAAACCTTTTTCATCATGACGAACAATCAATACTCATTTTTGAGCTCCAGTATCGTCAAAGAAGTGGCTAAGTATGACGGGAAAATATCCGAGTTAGTCCCTCCAGAGGTGGAAGAGGCACTGATCAGCAAGTTTAAAGGAAATAAAGAATAACGGGCAGAATTCCTGCCCGTTATTTTTTTGTTATAAGATAAGAATGCATAAAATTCATTTCAAGAAATGTCCAGCTTCAGCG
>NZ_JBAVFI010000074.1:0-3839 GCF_049588175.1 Mesobacillus sp. | reverse complement strand
GACCAAAGCTTTTATCCTCGTTTTGCAGCGCATGTTCGATGGGGATTGGCACTGAGTTTATGACAAATATAAATAAACCTATATAACCAATGTTATATAGGTTTATTTGTATTTAGTTTTTTGCGTTTTTTACTTCCTTCAAAACCTTTTCCAGATAAGCGATTACGTCATCCTTCAGGTCCTCGCGCTGGAGGGCAAAGTCGATCGTTGTCTGGACAAAGCCCATTTTTTCACCAACGTCATATCTCTTGCCTTCGAATTCGTAAGCAAACACCCTTTGGATTTGATTCAATTGCTGTATTGCGTCCGTTAACTGGACTTCGCCGCCTGCACCAATTTTCTGCTGTTCGAGGAATTTAAAAATTTCAGGATTTAAGATATAACGGCCGATGATCGCCAGGTTTGAAGGTGCAGTCCCCGAAGGAGGCTTCTCCACAAAATGATTGACTTGATATCTTCTCCCGTCTTGACCTGCAGGATCAATGATGCCATAGCGATGGGTCTCGTTATCCGGAACTTTTTTCACTCCGATGATGCTTGAGTGCGTTTCTTCATACTGCGTGATCAGCTGCTTTAGACAAGGCGTATGGCTTTGAACGATATCATCTCCGAGCAGAACAGCGAACGGTTCATCGCCAATGAAATTTCTTGCGCACCATACGGCATGTCCTAATCCCTTTGGTTCCTTCTGGCGGATATAATGAATGTCAGCTAACTCAGAGGGATGCTGAACCCGTTTCAGTAAATCCATTTTTCCTTTCTCGAAAAGGTTCCGCTCCAGTTCATGTGCTACATCAAAATGGTCTTCAATGGCTCTTTTTCCTTTGCCTGTTACAATGATGATGTCCTCAATTCCTGATGCAACGGCTTCTTCCACAATATATTCAATAGTAGGCTTATCGACAATCGGAAGCATTTCCTTTGGCATCGCTTTAGTCGCCGGAAGAAATCTAGTGCCTAAACCTGCAGCGGGAATGATGGCTTTGCGTACTTTTTTCAATAGCCTTTCCTCCAAATAAGTTGGTTTGTACATTATACAGATGAACGACCTTATATGTGATTCTGTTCGAGAAGATTGTGAGATTTCTCAATTGAACTTAGGAATCAGCAAATTCATTGCATTGTTGAAAATAGAAAAAGAAGAGAGGGGTTTCCGTTAGTTGACAATGTCCTTCAAAGCCTTACATATTTCCTTGATCTGTTTCTTTGTTAGCTCTGCGAACATTGGGAGTGACAATAGGTCGCTGGCATATTCTTCGCTAATCGGGAATGTACCTGCGGAAATTCCAAGTCCTTTATAGGCTTCGGTGAGGTGGATAGGTGTGGGATAATGGATGCCTGTTTGAATGCCGCGCTCGAGCAATAGTCGTTGCACGGTATCACGATCCTTAACGCGAACGACGAATAGATGGTATACGTGTTTCACATCTTCCTTTTCAATTGGGAGAATCAAATTTGTATCTTTCAGCAGTTCCCTGTAAAGAGATGCGTTTTTCCTTCTAGCTTCAGTCCATTGCTCAATATATTTCATCTTCACATTTAGAATGGCTGCTTGAATTCCATCTAACCTGCTGTTATAACCAGCAATTTCGTGAGAGTACTTCACTTTGCTGCCATGCTGGCTAAGCAAGCGTACCTGGTCTGCGAGTTTTTGGTCATTCGTCACAACGGCACCGCCATCTCCATATGCGCCCAGATTCTTGCCCGGATAAAAGCTGAAGCATGCCGCATCCCCGATCGAGCCGATCCTGCGGCCTTTGTACTCAGCGCCGTGTGCTTGAGCAGCATCTTCAATCACTTTGATGCCATGTTTAGCTGCGATTTCCAAAATTGGATCCATGTCAGCAGGCTGTCCATATAAATGAACAGCAATGATCGCTTTTGTTTTTTCTGAAATTCTAGCTGAAATTTCTCCGGTATTGATCGTATAGGTATCTTTGTCATGATCGACGAATACTGGCTGTGCCCCAACTGCGGAAATGGCTTCTGCGGTGGCAATGAACGTATTCGCAGGAACAATCACTTCATCACCAGGGCCAATATCCATTGCCTTTAGGGTAAGCCATAAGGCATCTGTCCCATTCCCGACACCAACACAGTAAGACACGTTGCAGTAATCTGCAAAGTTTTTTTCGAAGGCTTCGACCTCTTTGCCGCCAACGAAGGCACAAGTTTCAAAGATCTGTTCTACTGCTTCCTTTACTTCCCCTTTGATGCTTTTATATTGGGCTTTCAAATCTAAAAATGGTATCGTCATTCGCTATTTCCCCTTAATAATAAATCACTTTCCTCAAGTACTTTTACAACGTTCAAACCTTTATTTCCGCTGCTCAGTGGCTCTTTTTTATTCAATACACAATCAGCGAAATGAGAAAGCTCAACATGTAAGGCTTCTTTTAAAACAAGTTGTGGTGTATATTCTTTTTCATTCGCGTAATGATAGGATACAGCTCCATGATCATCCTGTGAGCAATCAACATGCTTTAAAAAAACCTTAATTTTTTTCTCGGGTTCCATGTCGTCATAAATCATCATCCCTTTAGTACCGATGACAGCCATTTTCCGGACTTTCTCGGGATATAGCCAGCTATTCATAATGTAGACCTTCTCGCCAGTTGAATAGGTTAGATTGAGATAAGCCGTATCCTCCAGCTGTGGGTTGATATCCCGCTGCCCAAAGGCCTCCACCTTTGTTATTTGTCCATTGATTAGATAGTCAACGATGGATAAGTCATGTGGCGCTAAATCCCATAAAACGTTTATATCCTTTTGGTATAAGCCCATATTTAAACGGTGGGAGGAAATATATTGGATTTTTCCGATTTCTCCTGAATCAATAATTTCTTTCATTTTGCGTACAGCACTCGTGTAAACGAATGTATGGCCAACCATAAGTGTCAGATTTTTGGATTCAGCCAGTTTACATAGTTCCGCAGAACTCTTAACAGAATTGGTCAAAGGTTTTTCAATAAAAACATGCTTGCCATTTGCGAGAGCTTCTTTGGCAAAATGATAGTGGGTATTTACTGGCGTGACAATAAGTACGATGTCAATTGAAGGGTCTTGGATAATATCCTGATAGTTAGTGGTGGTTTTAACGTGAGGGTATAAAGCTTGCTGTTTTGTTAACTGATCCTGATTCAAATCAGCGATGTAGATAAGGTCAACTTCTGGCAAAGCATCTAGATTACGGATTATATTAGGTCCCCAGTAGCCGCAGCCAATGACTCCTGCTCGTAACATTCATCAGTCCTCCTAATAGAAATTTATTTGGCAAGAAAAGGCGAGATTCATTCCTTGATGTAGCGGATTACCTTTGCGGGGTTTCCGGCAACGATTGAATTTTCAGGTACATTCTGTGTAACGACACTGCCAGCTCCAACCAAGGAACCTTTTCCAATTGTGATACCAGGCAGGATGGTGCTTCCTGAACCAATTGAAGCCCGTTCTTCAACAAATGTTTCTATTACGTTCCATTCGGCTTCGGTTTGCAGCGTGCCATCTGGATTGACAGCCCGCGGAAACATATCGTTCGTAAACATCACACCATGTCCGATAAAAACGCCGTCGGCTATATGCACTCCTTCACAAAGAAAAGAGTGACTGGAAATTTTGCAGTTTCTCCCGATTTTCACTCCTTTTTGGATTTCAACAAATGCTCCTATTTTCGTGCCATCTCCAATTTCGCATCCATAGGCATTGACAAAGTCATATACCTTGACGTTTTCGCCAAGTTTTACGTTTGTTAAGTTACTTTTGCTTTCCATCACACACACCCAAATCTCTCAATTTGTAAGGAAGCCGGGAGTAAAAAAACGATAATTGGCTTACAATCAGTC
>NZ_JBAVFI010000073.1:0-2696 GCF_049588175.1 Mesobacillus sp. | reverse complement strand
TTTATCTTACAGCTAAATTTTTTTGTCAGATTAAAAATTTATCTCAGAAAACTCAATTGCAAAAAGCACTATTCTTTTGCTATTCTGCGGAAACAATAGGAGTAATATATAGCGAGAGGAGCTGTATGATGAAACTGGATATCATTGGTGATATACACGGCTGTTATGCTGAGTTTGAACACCTCACAAAAGAATTGGGTTATGATTGGAATTCCGGAATACCCATTCATCCTGAAGGACGGAAGCTTGCTTTTGTTGGAGATTTGACAGACAGAGGACCAGAATCCTTGAAGGCTGCTGAGGTTGTCTGGAAGCTGGTTATTAAGCACAGCCTTGCTTATTATGTGCCTGGAAACCATTGCAACAAGCTGTATCGATACTTGCTTGGGAATAAAGTACAGACAACCCACGGTCTCGAAACTACTGTAGCTGAATTTTCGTCATTGAACGATAAAGATAAAAGGGCATTTCGCGAGATGTTTCTGGATCTATATGATACCTCACCTTTATATCACGTTCTCGATGAAGGCCGATTGGTTATCGCCCATGCCGGTATTCGGGAAGATTATATTGGCAAAAATAATTCGAAGGTCAAGACCTTTGTCCTCTACGGGGATATCACTGGCCAAACGAATCCCGACGGTACACCTGTCAGGCGTGACTGGGCAAAGAAATATCAGGGAAAAGTAACTGTTGTCTATGGACATACTCCAGTCAAGCAGCCAAGGATTGTCAACAATACTTATAACATTGATACAGGGGCCGTTTTCGGCGGACTCCTGACCGCATTAAGATATCCTGAGATGGAACTTGTTTCAGTTCCTTCCTCCATGCCCTTGGCAGCAGAAAAATTTCGTGAGATAGAATGATTATCCATAATGGAAAAATGCGTCACCAATAAGAGCTGTTGCGTACCTAAAAAAAACAAAAACTGGATAAAGAGGTTATCAACCCGAGCTATTGGGTACTTATAAAAACAAAAATTGGAAAAAGAGGTCACCAATAAGAGCTATTGGGTACCTATAAAAACAAAAACTGGAAAAAGAGGTCACCAACCGATTCTATTGCGTACCTATAAAAACAAAAACTCAAAAAAGAGGTCGCCAATAACGTCTTTTTTTCGCTTATTCCCGCGCTTGCTGACCTAATCATCGGATTGCAAAAGGGGTTCGGAATGAGACCATTCCGAACCCCTTTTGTCGACAAACTGAACTAACCATTTAAAAAAATGGTTAGCTAGCTTGTCTTGTTTATTTTCCAATAAACATCTGTGTCCAGTAATTTCCGGTTCCTGTGTGCCCTACACCAATGTGTGTGAAATTCGGGCTAAGGATATTTTTCCTGTGACCTTCACTGTTCATCCAGGCATTGACCACTTCTTCAGCACTCTGCTGACCCATAGCGATGTTTTCACCCGCTGAGCTGTAAGTTACTCCAAAATCCCTCATCATATCAAAAGGCGATCCATAGGTTGGGCTCGTATGCGAAAAGTAATTCTTTGCCTGCATATCATTTGATTTTTCCTGGGCCACATTGCTCAACGCCGTATCAGGCTGAAGATTGGACAGTCCATTTTTCCTGCGCTGTTCATTTGTTAAATCAATTACTCTCGACTCAAATGCACTTATTTCTGTTCCGCTTGGTGTTGGAGCCGTTTTCTGCTGTGGCGCCGCATCTTTGTTTGGAACTGGAGCTGCTCCTTGTTCAGTTGGCGCAGTTCCTTCGTTTGGTGCTTGCAGTGGACCTTGATCAGGAGGCGGTGTTATTCCCTGTTCAGGTGTTGGGCTAGTTCCCGTAGGAGGCTGCAACAGCGGCTGGTCCTCTGTTAAAGATTGACCTGCACGCTGACGCTGCCAGTCTTCGTAAGTCAATCTCCCCTGTCTGTTCATTTCTGTATGCGGGTACCTTGTGCTAGGTATTCCTGTGCTGTATGAGTTCGGGTCTACTGTCAAATACCCATTCGGCATCTGCAATATTTCGCTTGTACCATTCCCGCCATTTTGATTAGGCTTTCTAACTGCGCTCGTTTCACTCCTGCCGTTCTGCCCTCTCAATCTCTTCGTATCATTGTCCCCATAACCTGTACCATTGTTGTTCATGGTAGTCATTTTGTTATCTCTTAAATCAAGTGCTTCATCATTATTGTTATTGCATGCAGCCAGACCTAAAAGCATTAGGGCAGATACAGCAATTACTTTTCCATGCTTATAAATGTTCAATTGATCTTTCCTCCCTGAGATTTCATTTACTACTTCTTTATCATTTGAAATTCCAAGGGAAATATAGAATGAAATATCTGTGAAAAACATGGAATTAATTTCATATAAAAAAGGCAAACCCTATTGCGGTTTGCCTTTAGATCAATTTTTTCATATCAAGAGGAAGATTTGAGGTTAAATACATTTCTTTTTGCAAAATTGGATGTGAAAATTTAATTTCCCTGCAGTGGAGTGCTTGTCTCTGAATCAATTCTCTCTTTCCTCCATAAAGACTGTCTCCAAGGAGGGGATGGCCTATATAAGCCATATGAACCCTGATTTGATGTGTTCGTCCCGTCAAGAGCCGGAGTCGAATATGAGTGAACTCATTATACCTTTGAAGGACCTCATATAAAGTACAGGCATATTGCCCATCAATATGGACTTCGCGTTCAATGATGCTGTCACTTTTTCTGGCGATCGGCTTTTCAATCCGCC
>NZ_JBAVFI010000072.1:0-1936 GCF_049588175.1 Mesobacillus sp. | reverse complement strand
GCCAATGATTCTTTGATTTCTGGCTCATCATTTAAAATCTCATTGATTTCTTTCGACAATTCGCCGCTAGTTTCGAATGCTTGTGCTGGCGGTTCTTCAGGTTTGAAATAAGCGATTAATGGCAATATTGTAATAGATAAAATAACGATAAATAGTGCTGTTTTCTGTCTCAACTCATCTTTCATTCCTTTCATTGGCGGATAGAAACCCAGTATTTCGACAAGAATTTTCCCAATAAACAACTAGTAAAGTCTATGATAATCTTTTCATTAATATAAGGTTTAGGAGGGAAAAAAATGAACCGATTCATGTGGAATGTCTTACTCATTGTAGCCATCGGAACAGGATTTTACTTCTATGTCCATTTAATTTTTTCAAAGGTCACCGATCCTCTGTACGGTTCTTTGGCCCTGCTGCTGGGGTGTCTATTTGCAGCAGGCATTTCCAGAGAACTTATGCAGTCTACTCAGACTGAACAAGAGAACAGTCAGATATAGTAACACTCCTATACAGGAGTGTTTATTTTTTTGTGCAATGCTATTTTCCCTGTACTTAAAAACTACTTAATCAAGTTCGGCCGCCATAGTTAGAAATCCTTTCAAGGAAGCCAAATAGTTTGTGAAAATTTCGATTTAAAATAGATTTTTATGTAAATGAGATTTTATGAGAAGTACTGTATGGGGGTATGATAAAATTAAAGATATAAGAAAAAAGGGGGTTTTCGATTGGATATCCTTGAAACAGGAGTGGACCCATCTGAATGTGAGGACAGCTGCTGTTCTTCTGAGCGGAAAAGCCATCACTCAGATAAAACAAAAAAGAACCTTGTCACCAGATTGAATCGGATCGAAGGACAGATTCGCGGAATAAAGGGCCTGATTGAAAAAGATACTTATTGTGATGATGTGATCACACAAATATCCGCCACTCAAGCAGCACTGAACAGTGTTGCTAAGCTCCTTCTGGAAGGCCATATGAAATCCTGTATTGTCGAGCGCATCCAGGAAGGCGACAATGAAGTCATTGATGAGTTACTGACGACGATCGAGAAATTGATGAAAAAATAGCTAAATGTTATTTATTCGTAATTTGAATTTTTGTACTGTATAATGACTGTAAAAATTAAATATTCCTTCGGGGTCGGGTGAAATTCCCAACCGGCGGTGATGAAGCTGATGCTTCTTAGTCCGTGACCCGGTTAACATTTGTTAAACGGTGGATCTGGTGAAACTCCAGGGCCGACAGTTAAAGTCTGGATGGGAGAAGGAAAAAAACGAGGATTAAAAAATAGGGTGAAATCTGCCCATTTTTATACCCTCTAGTTCAATGTTGCCTTTTTTCGACCCCGAGACGCTATGTTTCGGGGTCTTTTTGTTTGTTTCTTTTTGTGTTTGAGATGAATTATATAAATAGAGAGATGACTAGAGCGGAAATTGCAAGACTCTAGCGGAGCAGTGAGAAGTTTAGGGCCTCTTGGATACCTAAAAGAACAGAAAATGGAAAAAGTGGTGACCAATAGGGCCTCTTGGATACCTAAAAAAACAGAAAATGGAAAATTAGGTACCCAATAAGGTCCCTTGGATACCTGAAAGAACAAAAATTGGAAAAAGAGGTACCCAATGAAGCCTCTTGGATACCTGGATGAAAAAATGGAAAAGGATGCTCTCCAAGAACCATTCAATTCGTTTTTTATTCCCGAATGGTCATTAGACGCCTCAAAGATGCATAGCTACAATGGTTACAAAAATAGATTTTAGAAAGGAGGATTTTGGATGAACGAACTTGACTACATGGCCTTAGCCATCAACCTGGCGAAAGCAACAACAGGGCAAACATCTCCTAATCCGCATGTCGGAGCCGTTTTGGTAAAAGATAATCAGATTGTAGGAATGGGGGCACACCTAAAGGCGGGAGAGCCTCATGCTGAGGTACATGC
>NZ_JBAVFI010000071.1:0-2320 GCF_049588175.1 Mesobacillus sp. | reverse complement strand
TATAATGATATAGTTCACCTATATTTTTGGCGATAATTATAGTAAATAAACATGATTTATGCCATGCTGGGGTAAAAATAGGAAAAGAAAAATGATTTCGGAGAGCGAGGACAACTTATGCGGTTTACAAAGATGATTCCAAATATGTTTACGTTAGGAAATCTATATTGTGGTTTTCTTTCAATAGGATTTGCGGCCAACGGCCAATTTAATAACGCAGCTATTTTAATCTTGATTGGCATGATGCTTGACAGTATGGATGGCAGACTTGCCAGAATGTTGAAAGCAGACAGCCAGCTCGGGAAAGAGTTAGATTCACTTGCTGACATCGTCACCTTTGGCGTAGCACCATCATTTTTAGTTTATTATACATACTTTCATCAGTTTGGAATTTTAGGTACACTTGTTGCGGGACTTTTCCCTTTATTTGGAGCATACCGACTAGCAAGATTCAATATCAGTACGGATAAATCTTCACTTAACTACTTTATTGGTGTACCGATCACTGCTGCAGGTGGAATTCTAGCGATTCTTACGTTATTTGGGGATTTAATTCCGAACATAGTAACGACAGTGGTTTTTACAGCGTTAGGATTTTTGATGGTAAGCAGAATAAGAATTCCAAGTTTCAAAGAAGTACCGCTTCCTAAATACGGAACGATTGTAACCTTTTTCCTCGGTTCTATGCTATTCGTAATTTGGAAGGGAACATATGGTCAATTCCCTTATCTGATCTATATAGCAACACCGCTTTATATAGCTTATCTGGCATACCGTTTTGTAAAAGGGAAGAATAAATCGAATATAGATTAGTGAAGAATGGCTAAACTCTATTTAAAATTAAGGCTCTGTTAAAGCCCAATTGTTTTTTAAAACCTGTTGATTGTAGTGGAAGGCGAAGCGCCTGGAGCGAAAATCAACAGCCTTGTATAACAGAGCCAAAATTAAAAAAAGTTAAATATAAGAAACAAGAAAAAGCCTTTGCTTGATAGCAAAGGCTTTTAATATGAAGATTAATCTCTTGAATTGTTATTGAAAGCCCGAGAAATGTCTTCTTTCACATTTCCAGCTGTTTCTTGCAGTTTTCCTTTACCTTTATCTAGTCGGCCTTCTGCTTCCATTGATTCATTGTCAGTCAGTTTGCCAAATTGCTTTTTAGCTTCTCCTTTGACTTGGTCAAAAGCACCTTTAGATTGATCGTTATTCATGATTTTGCCTCCTTTAAAATGTGTATATTCATTTATACCCTCCAGAAATGAAGGCAAACTAAATATTAAATATTAAATTCTAGGTGAATAAACTATATTTTTGATGGGGAGGAAGCAAGGTGAAACAGCAAATAAGAGAGGTTTTAAAAAGGATAGAGCTCGAATACGATGTACAAATTCTTTTTGCTTGCGATGCCGGCAGCCGTGCCTTGGGCTTCGCCGATCAGGAAAGTGATTACGATATCAGGTTTATTTATGTTCACAAGCTAAATTGGTATTTATCGATAGATCAAAAAAAAGATGTGCTTGAATTACCGAAGCAAGATACCTTGTCTATTGAAATAAACCCTCTATTGGATATGAGCGGATGGGAGCTGACAAAAACATTAAGGCTCTTCAGAAAATCAAACCCAAGCTTAATAGAATGGCTTCAATCCAATGAAATTTATTTACAGCAATATTCAACAATTGAAAAAATGAAAGCAATGACGGGAAATATCTTTTCTTCAAAGTCCTTTATCATCCATCACATTAACATAGCGAAGAGAAATTTTGACGTGGTTCTTGCTAAGAAGGAGGGAAATATTAAACTATATCTGTACATACTTCGATCCATCCTGACTGGCCAATGGATAGTAAAGTATGGTTCTGTGCCACCTGTCGAATTCCAGAAGCTAATACAAATACTTTCTCCAGGACAAGTAAAGAAGGCTGCATTAAAACTTTTATCAGCCAAGCAAGTGGGAGAACCACTCCTCAATGATATAGACTTAACCATCATTGATGATTTTATCGTTAAAGAAATAGATTTCCTTGAATCATATGCTAAGCAGCTTTCAAAGAGTCAACCTGATCCAACTAACACACTTAATCAATTATTCAGGGAAACATTAGAAGAAGTTTGGTCCTAAATTATCTTCAAGGTTCCGCCTGCGGAAAGCTAGCCCATGGTGCTGAAATCACTATGCACTTTTCACATAGCTTTTGCTAAACAATCACATGATTCTTTTTCGCGAATCAGAACCATAGAAAACAAGGCTTCTTTCACCATCGGTTTTCGCACGGACATATTCTCCTTCAGACGCAGCAAATTTTACAGCGTCGTCCGATGT
>NZ_JBAVFI010000070.1:0-2510 GCF_049588175.1 Mesobacillus sp. | reverse complement strand
AGATTGGACTGAACCAAAAGAGCCAGTATTATTGACAGTAAATGTACCGCCCTGCATGTCCTCTGAGCGAAGTTTGCCAGTACGTACTTTCTGGGCCACCTCAGTAATTTCACGAGCGATGCCTTTGATTGTTTTTTCGTCTGCATTTTTAATGACAGGTACAAATAATGCATCATCTGTAGCAACTGCAATCGAAATGTTGATGTCTTTTTTCTGGATGATTTTATCACCGGCCCACATGGAATTAATTTGTGGGTATTCCTTAAGCGCCTGAGCAACGGCTTTTACAAAGAAGGCAAAGAACGTTAAATTGAAGCCTTCTTTTTTCTTGAAATCATCCTTGATGTTATTCCTGTAATCAACAAGATTTGTTACATCCACTTCAACCATTGTCCATGCATGTGGAGCTTCATGCTTGCTGCGAAGCATATTAGCCGCTATTGCTTTACGGATGCCTGTAACCGGTATTTCGATGTCTCCTGCAGCTACAGGGACAGATGGAGCAGGTGCAGCTTGAACTGCAGCTGGCTGAGCTTGGGGTGCAGGGTGTGAAGCAGACGTTTGAACCGTTGCAGCTTCTGTTTTTTCAGCTGGCTTGGCAGCAGATGCCTGTGGAATATTGCCAGATTCGATGATCTTCTGCAGATCCTTACGTGTAATTCTGCCTCCTGCACCACTGCCCTTAACCTGGGATAGATCGATACTATTTTCCTGGGAAAGTTTCAGCACTGCTGGTGAATACCTAGCTTTACTTCCTTCATCCGCAGCTGGAACTTTAGCTGCATCCCCAGTAGCAGACACTACTGCTCCAGATGTTTCAGCAGCAGGAGCCGCTTCAGCGCCTCCGCCTTCTATTTCGATTGTGCAGATGATTTCCCCAACAGCTAATGTATCTCCTTCATTTGCAATCAATTCCTTGATTGTTCCAGCAAAGGAAGATGGTACTTCAGCATTTACCTTATCAGTCATCACTTCTGCAAGCGGATCATATTTATTCACTTTGTCCCCTACGGAAACAAGCCATTTGCTGATTGTACCTTCTGTTACACTCTCGCCTAATTGCGGCATTTTAATTTGTTCGATTGCCAAAGGTTGACCCTCCTTCTCCGATTCATTTTATTTCATAAAAGAATTTATATTAAAATTCAGCAAGCTCTCTCATTGCTTTTTCAACCTTGTCAGGATTGATCATGAAATATTTCTCCATCGTCGGCGCGTATGGCATCGCTGGAATATCCGGTCCTGCCAATCTTTTAATCGGAGCATCTAATTCGAACAGGCAATGTTCTGCAATAATCGCAGCAACCTCACCCATGATGCTTCCTTCTTTATTATCTTCTGTTACAAGAAGGACCTTACCAGTCTTGGATGCAGCTTCAATGATTGCTTCCTTATCCAGTGGATATACAGTGCGAAGATCTAAAATATGTGCGGAAATTCCATCCTTGGCAAGTCTTTCAGCTGCCTGAAGCGCAAAGTGGACAGCCAAGCCATAAGTAATGACAGTAATATCTTCGCCTTCACGCTTAACATCTGCTTTGCCGATTGGAAGAACATAATCATCTTCTGGTACCTCGCCTTTAATTAGACGATAAGCACGCTTGTGTTCGAAGAACAATACTGGATCCTCATCCCTGATTGCCGCTTTCAATAATCCTTTTACGTCATATGGAGTAGAAGGCATGACAATTTTCAATCCCGGCTGATTCGCAAACACTGCCTCAACGGACTGAGAATGATAAAGTGCACCGTGTACTCCGCCGCCATAAGGTGCGCGAATTACCATCGGACAGCTCCAGTCATTGTTGGAACGATAACGAATCCTGGCCGCTTCCGAAATAATCTGGTTTACAGCTGGCATGATGAAATCAGCGAACTGCATTTCTGCGATTGGGCGCATTCCGTACATTGCTGCCCCAATCCCAACGCCAGCGATTGCCGATTCTGCCAGCGGTGCATCAATTACTCGGTCTTCGCCAAACTGGTCATAAAGACCTTGAGTGGCTTTAAATACTCCACCCTTTTTCCCTACATCTTCACCGAGGACAAAAACTCTCGGATCTCTTTCCATTTCTTCCTTGATCGCTAGTGTAACTGCATCTATATAAGAAATAACCGCCATTTTTGCTCCCCCTTACTCTTCAGCATATACGTATTTTAAAGCATGTTCTGGCTCTGCGTATGGTGCGTTTTCAGCGTAATCCGTTGCTTCGTTCACCAATATCATGATCTTGTCATTGATTTCTTTTTCTACTTCATCATTCATGATGCCATTTTCTTTTAGGTAAGCACCAAATGTAATGATTGGGTCCTTCGTTTTTGCTTTAGCAACTTCATCAGGTGCACGGTAGCTTCTGTCATCGTCATCTGATGAGTGGGGAGTCAGGCGGTAAGAGACAGCCTCGACTAAAGTCGGACCCTCCCCGCGGCGACCACGGTCTGCAGCTTCTTTTACAACTTTATAAACTTCAAGTGGATCA
The DNA here is from genome assembly GCF_049588175.1 of Mesobacillus sp. Lineage (GTDB taxonomy): Bacteria > Bacillota > Bacilli > Bacillales > Cytobacillaceae > Mesobacillus. The sequence goes on along the minus strand of NZ_JBAVFI010000070.1, from coordinate 30 downwards.
TTTCCATCAACAGTAAATCCAGGCATACCA
>NZ_JBAVFI010000069.1:0-2001 GCF_049588175.1 Mesobacillus sp. | reverse complement strand
CGAGTCTTCAATGTGGGACTGACGATGATGATCAGCATGGGCATCAACCAGGAGGAGCGAATCCTTCATATCGCACCGCTGTTCCATTCAGCCCAGCTTAACCTGTTCCTGATTTCAGGGGTAGTGCTCGGAGCTACGCATATTATCCATCGGGATTTCCATCCGGTGAAGACGCTTGAGGCCATTCAAGAGCATAAGATCACGCACTTCTTTGGAGTCCCGGCAATGTATAACTTTATGCTGCAGGTGCCGAATGCTGCCGATTATGACCTTTCTTCGATAAAAAGATGCGGATATGGCGCTGCACCGATGGCACCTGAGTTAGTCCGAAAAAGCATCGAGCTGTTCCGTACAGACCAGTTTTATAACCTTTGCGGCTTAACCGAAGCTGGGCCAGGCGGAATCCTGCTAACTCCAGAAGGACATAAAAATCATTTTGGAAAAGGCGGCAAGGCAGCATTCCTAACTGAAGCCAGAGTCGTCAATGAAGAAGGCAAGGATATCAAGCCTGGTGCAGTCGGTGAATTCATCATCAAGGGTGAATCAATCATGAAGGAATACTACAAGAAGCCGGAGGAGACAGCAAAAACGATCAAAGAGGGCTGGCTTTATACGGGAGATCTGGCAACGATTGATGAAGAAGGCTTCATAACGCTTGTCGACCGAAAAAAAGACATGATTATATCCGGTGGTGAAAATGTGTACTCCATCGAGGTTGAGGAAATTCTCTATGAACACCCTGCTGTTTTGGAGGCAGCAATCATTGGGCTCCCGGATGAAGTTTGGGGAGAAGCAGTCTGCGCTGTCATCGTGCCGAAACAGGGTGCGTTAGTAGATGAACAAGAATTAAAAACTTTTTGCCGTCAAAACCTTGCAGGCTACAAGGTTCCTAGAAGGATATTTATTGAGGAAGCACTGCCAAGGAATGCTTCTGGAAAAATACTGAAATACCAGCTGCGCCATAAATTGAATGAAGTAAAGCAGTAGCAAATTAACTAAAGGGGAGAGATATAGAATGAAGCACCCTTATTTAACGGATGACCACGAAATTTTTCGCAGGTCATTAAGGAAGTTTTTAGAGAAGGAAGCTTACCCATATTACGATCAGTGGGAGGAGGACAGGATGATTCCGCGCTCCTTCTGGACGAAAATGGGGGAACAGGGATATCTTTGCCCGGATATTGACGAGCAGTATGGCGGGAGTGAGGTTGACTGGGGATTCGCGGTCGTCATCAATGAAGAGCTGGAGCGGGTGGGTTCCGGGCTTGTGGGCGTGGGCCTTCATAATGATATCGTGGTTCCTTATATTACCGCTTTCGGCACGGAAGAACAAAAGAAACGATGGCTTCCTAAATGCACGACAGGTGAAATCATTACAGCAATCGCGATGACGGAGCCTGGTACAGGTTCGGATCTGGCAAACATCCAGACAACGGCCATCCTTGATGGCGACCACTACATTTTAAACGGCCAAAAAACATTTATAACAAATGGAATCCAGTCAGATCTGATTGTAGTCGCCTGTAAAACAGATCCGAAAGCAAACCCTAAGCATAAGGGTGTGAGCCTGCTTGTGGTCGAACGAGGTGCAAATGGTTTTTCACGGGGTAGGAAGCTGAATAAAGTGGGGCTTCATTGCCAGGACACAGCGGAACTTATTTTTGAAGACTGCAGGGTGCCAAAGGAAAACCTGCTTGGTGAAGAGGGCAAAGGCTTCATTTACTTGATGGAAAAACTGCAGCAGGAGCGCCTGCTTGTGGCAATTGCCGCACAGACAGCTTCAGAGGTGATGCTGAAGCTGACGATTGATTACGTGAAAAGCCGCGAAGCCTTCGGCAAGAAGGTAAGCAAATTCCAAAACACCCAATTTAAAATCGTCGAAATGGCGACCGAAATCGAAATGAGCCGAGCCTTCCTTGACCAGTTGATCGCCGAGCATATCGAGGGAAAGGATATCGTAACCAAAGTGTCGATGGCAAAATGGAAGCTGACCGACAGCGC
>NZ_JBAVFI010000068.1:0-2199 GCF_049588175.1 Mesobacillus sp. | reverse complement strand
GTAACAGAAAACCCCATTCTGTGCCCGAAATCCGGATAGCTAGAGAAAAAGGGTAACAGAAACCACCATTCTGTGCCCGGAATCCAGATAGCTAGAGAAAAAGAGTCACATAGAACAGGGGCAAGTTCTAATTACGTTCAGAAAATGAACATTTGAATGTATATAAAGCGACTGCCACAACCACAAAAGTTTATGCCAATCTATGGATCGCATTTTTAAAAGGAGCAAGTAAAATGACATTTGAAATCATACCGTTAGGTGATCTGGCTGTTCGGATTTCCTTTGGGGATTCAATAAAAGAGGAAACGAATGGCCGGATTCGTCAATTTATCTTAAAGCTGGAAAAAGAAAAAGTCATTGGCGTCATTGAATGGGTGCCCGCGTATACTTCGTTGACTGTATATTATGAGCCTGAATGAATCAGCTATGAAGTCTTAAAGCGAAAACTTGAAAAGGTCAATCTGTCTCCGGTAGAAACTCAGCTAGCCAGGCCTGTTGTGTACGAGATTCCAGCCTGTTATGGAGGGGAATTCGGGCTGGATTTGTCATATGTGGCGGAATATCATGGTCTAAGCGAACAGGAAGTGATCAGCCTGCATGCTGGCCGAGATTATTTGATCTACATGATGGGATTTATGCCGGGCTTTCCTTATCTCGGAGGCATGCCGGATGAAATTGCCGTGCCGAGGCTCGAGCAGCCCCGATTCAGCGTATTCCCTGGGTCTATAGGGATTGGAGGCAGCCAGACTGGCATTTATCCTGCAGATACTCCTTCCGGATGGAGGATTATCGGGGCCACACCTATTCGGTTATATGATCCGGAAAAGGATGATCCGTTCCTTTTGAGTGCAGGCGATTACATAAAATTTGTGCCGATCAATCAGGAAGAATTTTTCAATATAAAAGAAATGGGAATGTCCTATCAGCTTAAGACTTACGTCAAGGAGTGAATACGATGCTGTCAGTGGATTTGAACTGTGATTTGGGCGAGAGCTATGGACTATTCAAGATTGGCAATGATGCGGAAATTCTCAAACACATTACTTCTGCAAATATTGCGTGTGGATTTCATGCTGGGGACCATAATGTGATGATGGAAACGGTAAAAATGGCGAAAGCACAAGGAGTGAAAATTGGGGCACACCCTGGTTTTCCTGACCTTCACGGTTTTGGCAGGAGAGAAATGCATTTGACCCAGCAGGAGATTTACAATCTTGTTGTCTATCAGATCGGGGCCCTTGAAGCAGCCGCAAAGGCATGCGGCACAAAAGTCTCTCATATGAAGCCTCATGGCGCTTTGTATAATATGGCTGCCAGGGATAAGCTTGTCGCCGGCGCTATCGTCCAGGCAGTGCTGGATGTTAATCCTCAATTAGTTTTGTTTGGTTTGGCAGGAAGCCTGCTGGTCAGGACTGGGGAAGAGAAGGGCCTGAAGGTTGCACATGAAGTGTTCGCAGACAGGAATTATCAGCCTGATGGCACGTTAACGCCCAGGTCACAGGCCAATGCGATAATCCATGATTCGGAACATGCAATCGAAAGAGTAATACACATGGTTAAGCAAGGAAAGGTCAGGGCAGTTGACGGAAGTGATATAAAAATGAAGGCAGATACTATATGTGTCCATGGTGATGAACCTCAGACGCTCGAGTTCGTGGTGAAATTAAAGCAGGCGTTAATAAATGAGGGAATTGCCGTCGGGAAAAGCTGGGATGCAAAATGACGGCTCCTCTCTTTAAAGTTTTGAAGCCGGGTCTTCAAACATCTGTACAGGATTTGGGGAGAACCGGGTATCAGCAGTACGGCATGAGTCCATCTGGGGCAATGGATACCTATTCCATGCAGATGGCCAATCTCCTGACAGGGAATCCACTTGGTGAGGCTGTACTTGAGGCGGTAATGGTTGGTCCAAGCCTTGAAGTTTTAACAAATGTTTCGATTGCCATTTGCGGAGGGAATTTAGAACCAAAGGTGAATGGACAGGAAGTGCCAATGTGGAAAAGCTTTATTTTAAAGGTAGACGACATTCTTTCTTTTGGAAAGGTGAAAAGCGGCAGCAGGGCATATATTAGCTTTGCAGGAGGCATAGACGTTCCGCTTGTTTTAGGAAGCAAGTCAACGTTCCTTAATGGCAGCCTTGGCGGATTGAACGGGCGGGCTTTGGAATCAGGGGATGTGGTCCATGGAAAACCAGCTGTT
>NZ_JBAVFI010000067.1:0-4512 GCF_049588175.1 Mesobacillus sp. | reverse complement strand
ATACTCATATAAACCCGTTCCGGACGGCCAACTGTTCCGTAAGTCAAATCGGCTTCTATTTTATCTATAGACACAAGATGTTCCAAATAACGCCTTGCTGTTGTTCTGCTTATTCCAATTACTTTTGCGACACTTTCTGCTGTTAGCCCAACATCACCCTTACCAATGACCTCCATCACTTTTTCAAGCGTTAACGGATCAATCCCTTTCGGAAGGTAAGACTTTTCATTAGTTATGTCATTCATTTCTTTTCGTAACAATTTGTCTACCTGCTGCTGTGTAACAACGTTATTTCCTTCTCCTAGCTGCACTAACTTTTCATAAAATTCCTGATATCTATGCAGAGATTGTTTAAATCGTTCAAAAACTAATGGCTTAATAATATAATCGAATACCCCGATACTAATAGCCTCTTGCACTTTATCAATTTCCTTGGTAGCAGTAATCATAATAACATCCATTTGTTTTGTTTGCAGTTTGATTTCTTTTAATAATTCCAATCCGTTCATATCGGGAAAATAAACATCAAGTAAGAGCAAATCCGGCTTTAAGATATCAATTAAGGTTTTAGCTTCAACATACCCCGCTGCAATCCCCACAGTTTGAAATCCTTCAATCTGTTCGATAAACCGTTTTTGTATTTCAGCGATCCTTAAGTCATCCTCAATAATTAGCACTTCGATGTCACGTTTCCCCATCGTTCACTTCTCCCTGCATTTTTGGTATCGCCACTGTGAAAACTGTACCTTCTCCCGCATTTGAAGAATACGTGATATATCCCCCCAGTTGATTAATGGCCTTTTGAACTAAACTGAGGCCAATTCCAGCATTACTGCTCTTGTTCTTCGTTGTAAAACCTGCTTTAAAGATTTGATCACTGCTTTCATGATCAATGCCTCGTCCATTATCTTCTACTTCGATAATCAGCTCTTTGCCGAGATCGGTCAAAAACAGCAAGACCATTTTATCTTCTTTTCCGTTCTCTCTAACGGCTTCAAAAGCATTATTGACCAGGTTCCCAATAATGGTAACCAAAGCATCTCTGTTAATATCATCGGGAATATCTTTAAAGCTGCTCTCCCTGTCTATTGTAAAATCCACTTTTAATTCGCTTGCCAGGCTAACCTTGCCTAGTATAAATCCAGCAATAATTGGGTCCGGTATTTCCTTCATTAAAAATTGAATAAACCCCTGGGCAACATCTACTTCTTTTGAGATAAAATCAATCGCTTCTTTATAAGAACCAAGCTGAATTAACCCTAAAAGGGTATAAAGACGGTTCGAATATTCATGGGTTTGAGCACGCAATCCTTCAGCATAGGATTTAATATGGGATAATTCCTGAAGCAAATGAGCAAGCTCTGACTTATTCCGCAAACTTGCTACAGCACCAATTACATCCCCTCTTTTATTAAAAATAGGGATGCGGTTTGCTAAAAAGACCTCTCCATTAATCATAATTTCCTTATCATATTCCGCCTGTCCGGTACCGACTACTTCAAGAAGATTCGTATTTTCTAATACCTCTTCAATTCTTTTTCCACGGAGCAGGATTTCATTGGGAACCTGCAAAATTTCATGTGCTGTTTCATTCACTACCGTAATCCGCCCATCGGTATCGATTGCAATAATCCCTTCATGAATGGACTCTAGAATTGCATGTTTCTCCTGATACATCCATGCAATTTCTTTAGGCTCAAGTCCAAACAGTGCTTTTTTTATATTTAAAGAGATTAGCAATGCTGCTAGTATGCCTCCTACTAAAATAAGGAATGTTGCAGCAAAGATTTTCTTCTGGATCTTTGAAATTTCCTTTTCTATATCTGTCTGAAGATATCCGACAGACACCACACCGATCACTTCTCCCTGGCTAAAGATTGGGGCTTTTCCCCTAAGTGAAGGACCAAGTGTGCCTGTAGATTCTGAAATAACAGACTCTCCCTTAAAAGCACGCCCATTATCTCCCCCTACCATTTTTTGTCCTAATCGCTTGGGATTTGGATGGGAATATCGGATTTCATCTCGGTTCCCGATCACGATAAATTCTGCCCCTACTTGTTTTCGAATGCTCTCAGCAATCGGCTGAATAATCAAAGCAGGATTTTCCGTATGGAAAGCTTTTTCAATCTCTGGCATGTTGGCAATGGATTGGGCAACCGACAGCGCTTTAGAACCTATCTCCTTTTTAAGGTTAGACTCAAGGATATTTTTAAAAGTAACTTCAAAAATAGCTCCAATCGAAATCATAAGGATAAAAATCAAAAGCATTAATTTTGTATGTAAACGCACACCAACACCTCTAATCTCATTATAGTAAAAAAACTCCTTAAAAAAAGGAGTTTTTTTACTATTTAAATAATTCATCCTTCAATATTAATTATTACATCTTTGCCTCGTCTTTTCATCATGAATGGCACTACCAGCCAAAGGACGGTTATCAAGAGAAAAGCGAGAGAAATCGGACGAGATACAAAAACACTGAAATCTCCATTAGAGATTGTTAAAGCCCTTCGCAGGTTATTCTCGACCATTGGTCCTAACACTAAGCCGAGAACAAGCGGGGCGATTGGATAATCGTTCTTGCTTAGGAAGTATCCTAAAATACCGCATCCCAATAACAATAAAAGGTCATTAGTCGACACCTGGACTGCATACACACCAAAAATCGATATGGCAATAATCATTGGAATCAAGAATTGCTTGGGTGTCTGAATAATTTTCGCAAACACTTTTACAAGCGGAAGATTTAAAATTAAAAGCATGATGTTTCCAATAAACATACTGGCGATAAGCCCCCATGCTACCTGCGGGTGGTCTTCGAATAATAACGGCCCCGGCTGGACATTGTACATCATCAGGGCTCCCATTAAAATAGCTGTCGTACCAGATCCCGGAATACCTAAAGTTAATAGTGGAATCATTGCGCCGCCAGAGGCTGCGTTATTCGCTGATTCTGGGGCGGCAACACCTGCAATGGCTCCAGTTCCAAACTTTGATGGATTTTTAGAGATCTTTTTTTCAAGGATATACGAAAAGAAGGATGCCAGGGTTGCCCCTGCCCCTGGCAATATCCCCACAAAAAAACCTAATATCGAACCGCGCGCAATTGGTCCAGCTGATTCTTTCAGCTCAGCCTTTGATGGTAATAAATTATTGATCTTTGCGATTTCAGCCTCTTCTTCCTCTTTTTCTAAAATCGTCTTAAAAACCTCTCCAAGCGCGAACAATCCTACGGCAATTGTTAAAAACTCAATTCCCTGATACAGCCATGGGACATTAAAAGTAAATCTGGCAATACCTGAAACACTATCAATTCCGATCGTTCCCAGCAATAACCCAGTAACAGTCATGATCAAAGCCTTTGTTACTGATTTCCCGGCCAATCCACTGACAGCCCCGAGACCTAAAAGCATTAATGAAAAATATTCTGCAGGGCCAAACTTAAGCGCAACAGCTGATAAAGGTTTAGCTAAGGCAATCAGGGCTATGATTGTAACAATTCCCGCCACGAAAGAACCAATTGCCGCTATGGATAATGCACTACCCGCCCTTCCTTTCTTGGCCATCTGGTAACCGTCCAGCGTTGTCACAACAGAAGAGGATTCTCCTGGTGTATTTAATAGAATAGATGTGGTGGATCCGCCATACATCGCCCCGTAATATACTCCAGCAAGTAGAATAATAGCGCTAGTTGCCGCTTGTTCAGGCGGCAGCCAGCTAGTAACCGAAGCAGTTACTGGAATGAGCAGGGCAACACCGCTCATCGGTCCAATCCCGGGAAGCACACCTACTGCTGTCCCGATTAAGACCCCAATGAAGGCAAAAATGATGTTATACCATATAAGTGCAGTGCCGAATCCTTGAAATAAATAGTCGAGTGTACTCATTTTTAAAACTCCTTCATAAAGGTTACTTCCAGATTACGAAAGCCAGATTGGCCAGCCTGGCAGTGTACCTTTTAGAATTTCGACATATAAAAAGTAAACACATCCTGAAAAACAGGCAGATATGAAAAGGGAAGCAATCACCTTCGTGCGTTCCATCGTTTGAAAACAAACAAATAAAAATAAAAAGGTCGTAATTACATACCCGATCGTTTCCAGCGTCAAAATATAAACCAATGTAGCAGCAAAAATAATCATGAAGGGCTTATACTGTAATTTTTCTTTAGTGCCCTGCTGGTTGTTTGTGATAAATGTTTCATAAAATAAACGGATACTCAACAAAACCAGGATGATTCCTAGAAAAAAGGGAAATATATCAGGTCCAACGGCACTGCCATATGACGAACTCGCTAGCTGCCTGCTTCCAACCATAAAAAGAACACCTGTAACCAAAAATAATACAGAGGCAAGACGGTCAAATTGAATGCTCATTACAATCTCCTTTCATACGAAAAGCGCAAGCACCTTGATCAGCCCCGACAAGCACTGGCCGACTAAAACCGCCACGTCCTGTGGCAACGTCGGCACTAGGACGTCGTATCCGTCGAAGGGCCGACCAGTGAAGTCG